>JBAXGN010000072.1 GCA_037139415.1 Verrucomicrobiota bacterium
AATGAATCCATCGTTCCTTCAAAAAAAATGCCGCCAGTGTCGAAAGATAGGCTAACAAATCGGTGTGAATGCGCCTGGTTGGTTGTTGCCGGCGGCGTTGCCAAAAATAAAAAAGCGGGGCTCAGTTTCCTGAGCCCCGCTGTGAAATTTTCCAACGGATTAATAGCGACTACGACCACCGCCGCCGCCACCGCTGCCGCCGCCATAACCACCACCGCCGCCGCCGCCGCCGTATGAACGACGACCGCCGCCACCGCCGCCGCCGCCAGTGCGCTCTTCACGAGGCTTGGCCACGTTGACAGTCAGGGCGCGACCATCAATTTCCTTGCCGTTCAAGGCTTCAATGGCCTTTTGGGCCTCTTCGGGGGTGCTCATGGTCACGAAACCAAAGCCACGGGGGCGATTGGTCATGCGATCCATCATTAGGTTGGTTTCGGTAACCGTGCCATGCGCGGCAAACGCGTCCTGCAGGTCATTCTCAGTGGTGTTGAAGGAAAGATTTCCAACAAACAATTTATTACTCATACGATGTTTTACTATCCGACAAACTGCACCTTCCACAGACTGATCCCGAACACCGGGTTTAAAATCATCATAGAACCAAGTCCACATGAAGATTCACCATGCCTAGAAAAGAAACAAGCTATCTAATAGACGAGTGCAATATGCACCCATTCCGGCATCATGGCAAGAACTATCGGTAAAAATCTTTTAGTCCGATTTGGCTCAAATTTTCAGCCACCGGCGGAGTTGTACTGCGGGGAGGCCAAAAGGAAGGCTTCCTTACGTATCCTATTAGCAATCATGAAATCGTCTCGGTTTTGACGCCTGCATTTGACAGGGCGTCCCGGCTTCGTATGATTTTGCATGATTTTTGCCGGAACCAGGCAAAAATGAAAGTGTGGTATTGGTCCCCTCTCCCGCGTTGTTTCTCACGACCGCTCTGATTTTGCTGTGGCGGTTTGGTGTTTTGGCGTGGTCGCCGAGGCCGGGCAGGGGGATGGCCGCAATGTGAAAAATATTATTAATTGTGCAACGTTTGATGTCATCGAACCCGGCGATCCGCCGGGCCATTTGTGGAGCCGGCCTGATTGGCGCGGGGTTGTGTGTGTTTGCCAGTTCCGCCCGGGCGGCTCAGACCATCTCACCCCTTCCGCAAAAGCCGGCTTGGCTGAATGAATTGTCACTCGGCCTTAAGGAAGGTTATGACGACAATGTCTATCTTTCCGGGGCAGATCAGCGGTTCATGCCGCCGGGGAAGGTGTCGCTGAAGGGACGCGATTCCTGGGTGACGACGGTTTCGCCCCGGATTGGGTTCGACTTTCGTCCGTTGCTGGGCGGCACCAATACCGTTCAAGCGTTGTCCTTGAATTATACGCCGGACTTTGTCACGTATCACGCTGCCAATACGGAGAGTCACCAGGCGCATCGTTTTGCCAATGCGATTAAACTCCAGCACGAGGCGTTTTCCATGCAGGTGGACCACAGCTTCTATTATATCCATGGACCCCGCCTTGGTCCGAGTTACCCGGGGGGGCTGTTGAATGCCTATTCCACCGTGACTGTACGCGAGCGACGGGAGCAATTTCAGGACCGGGCCAAGGTGAATCTCCGATATGATCAGGATGCCTGGTTTGCCCGGCCCACCGCGTCGCTGCTGTATTATGAGTTGATGACGGTTCAGCGACCGACCACGACGGCGGAATGTTACCAGAACTATCCGGATCGCTATGATGTCAACGGCGGCATGGACATGGGTTACAAGTTCAGCCCGGATTTGGCGGCGGTCATCGGTTACCGTTATGGGCATCAATACCAGCAGCAATTTTCCTGGGATAAATACAGCACCCCCAGCGATTATCAGCGCGTGTTGCTCGGTCTGGAAGGGCGAATTGGAAAATGGTTGAAATTTGAGGGGCTGTTTGGGCCGGATTTTCGCAGCTATCCCGGTGACACAGCCACTCACATCACCCCGGTCCGGGATCATCACCCGGTGAAATTCTACGGGGAAGCCGGTGTGGCCATCGAACCCACCTCGAACGACACGATTACCTTCAAGTTTAAACGGCTTCAATGGGTTTCCAGCGTCGGACGCCTTCCCTGTCAGGACATGGTCTTTGACTTGAATTATCGCCGCAAACTGACCGATCAATTGTGGCTCGACTTGGGCGGGCGGGCTTTTAATTCCGATTACACGAGCGCGAGCCTGGCCTCGGGTGCACGCAGCGACTGGATGATCACCCCGGCCATTGGTCTGCGATATGCCTTCACGACCCAGTTCAGTATGGATTTGGGCTATTCCGTGGACTTGGGCCGTAATGCTCAGGATGGCATCGTCAATCCGGAAACCCGGGACTTCATCCGGCACATTGTCTCCCTTGGTGCCCAGTTTAAATTCTGAGCTTGCCGCCTGGTTTGATGGCATGCCGGTGTTTATGCGGGTGCTGGTTGTCTGGGCGTAAACTTCGGGTTGACCTTTAGCCGCTAACGCATACCATCGGCATCATGATTTTTGTCCAAGACCGATGCCGGGCCGCCATGCTTGCCGTGGCCGTGTGCGGGCTTTGCTCCGTCACTGATGTTTGCGCCAGTGACTGGCCGCAGTGGCGGGGACCGCAACGCGACGGCCACGCGGTCAGCAAGGTCAAACTGGACGCTTTGCCCAAAGATCCCAAAACCTTGTGGTCCATTCCGGTGGGCGTGGGGCAGTCTTCTCCGGTCATCGCCGGCAGTCGTGTCCTCTACCTGGACGATCAGAACGGACAGGAAACCGCTCACAGTCTGGACTTGGCGAGCGGCAAGGAACAGTGGTGCGTCTCGTTCAGTCCTTCCGAGGTTTGGGGCAACGCCTATGGTGCCGGGCCACGCTGCACGCCGGTCGTGGATGGGGATCGCGTCTATGTGCAATCTTGCCGCGGTGAATTTCGCTGTCTGTCGCTGGCTGACGGGAAAACGCTCTGGCGCACCAGCTTTGAAAAAGAGTGGGGAGCATCCTGGTTTGGCAATGCCGGCAACAACGCCCCGGAAGCCAAAGAAACCGCTGCGCGCCGCCACGGCAATAATGGCTCGGCGGTGGTCGAGGGGGAAAGTGTCTTTGTCCCGGTCGGCAGCCCGGAAAAAGGCACGCTTGTCGCGTTCAATAAGCAGACTGGGAAAGTGCTGTGGACGGCAGGTCATGACAACGCCGGGTATTCTTCGGTTTTGGTTGCCACCATCGGTGGCGTGCGGCAGGTGGTTCATCTTACGGCCGATACGCTTATGGGGGTGGACGCCAAGAACGGAAAAATCCTGTGGAGCACGCCGGTAAAAACCGGTGCCAAACGCAACGTGCTTACCCCGATCTGTGCGGGTGACACCGTGACGATTTCTTCAACTTCGGTGGCGCTTACAAAGTTCAAGATCACCAAGGAGGGTGGAGATTTTAAGGTCGCGCCGGTTTGGAAAAATGAGAAAGTCAAAATTACCCTTGCCACGCCGGTGCTGGTCGGCAATTACCTGTATGGACTTGGGACTGGGCAAAAAACTGACTTGGTGTGCGTGGATTTTAACACGGGCGACGTGAAGTGGAGCCAACCCGGTTTCGGTGATTACGCTTCGTTCATCGCGTTGGAAGACAAAGTGCTGGTGCAAAACATGACGGGTACCCTGTTACTGATGAAGGCCAGCCCGGAGAAATATTTAGAACTGGGACGCGTACAGGTTTGCGGCAACACCTGGAGTTATCCGGCCTTTGCCGACGGGTTGTTGGTCCAGCGTGACAAGACCAAGCTTTTTGCCGTGGAATTAGCGAAGTGATTAAACACCATGGGATGTGACGGTAACCCTGCAAAGTGATCGGCGAGCGCTGCGAGATCGGTGGCAAACTCCTCCTTGTGCTTCCAATTTTGTGGTTTGGAATCACTTGTGCCCAGCTTGATGACCACCGCCTTGGGCTGAAAATCGGAAGCTTGAACAAACGCCGCCTGTTTCCAATACGGCTTATCCCCCTTATTCAGCAGGGTGGCTCCGCTGACGCCAAATAGACTGGGTTAGAAGTTGAAAGGATTTTTTATCATGGATGCGGGTATCGTTCATGTCTGCCGTATCTTTCAGCAACATATATGGCAGCCCCCAAGACGATCAATCCGAGGCCAACTGTCCACGTATCCACCGCTTGTTCGAGTTGAAATTCATCTGGTGTGGTACTTCCCGCAGAACTTTCCCAGTTTCGTTCCAATCGCCCTGTCGTAGCATTGTGTTCCATCCAATACCGGCAACGATGAAAATTGCCAGCCTCCATATCACCGTGACCGTAAATGACTGTGTAAAAGATACAGAACCCAAGAACCAACAGACCAAAAGTCGCAATCCCGCAGCAAATCATGGTGATGGGTTTATTCATGCGCCTTTAACAATGCGACTTCCACCCCACCTATTTCCCCCGAAATACCTCTTTTATCGCCTCCAGATATTTCATGCCATTCACCCTGTCAGGTTCGAGATAACTGCCCTCGGTCCATTCATTCCAGCAATTGATATTCAGAATGCGCGGGCCGTTGGGCTGGGCTAGCAGACGCTGCTTCGTGCGGACCAGCGCTTCGCGGAAACGCTCCGGCGTGTTACCGCTGATCGTGTTCATGAACGGATAGATGAAATTGCCGAACTCATCGTCCTGGTTGGCGCGCGGACTGGAATCCCAACCCATGGTCACATTCGGATAATACGGCACTTGGAACAGGTTTTCCGCCTTGTCCCAGTATTTGAAATAGGCGTCGCGCACAAACTCATAATCCGTCTGCTGCTTCGGCAGGCCAACGTGGTGAATCCAGACATAGGATGTGACGGAATCAAACCCGAGATCCCGCACCAATTTGGGTGTATCCGCCGGCTTCTTTTCACCGGGCAGAATGGGTTGTCCCCAGACCACCGCATTGAGGTGCAGCCCGGGCAAACCAGCGGCCACGGCTTTGGCGCGGAACTTATCCAAGGCGGTGCGGGTGGCCGCCACGCTGCCGTGACTGTCCAGCAGCTTCGTCAATTCATAGAACGAGAAATACGGTTTGCCATCAATCTTCCAATAAGACGGGTGCGAGAAATAGTCTTTGATGACGTGGTCGCAGATTTTCTCGAAATTCGCCGGGGTCACCGCGCCAGAGTAAAGGACGGTCCGGGGTGCGCCGCGCTTATATGGGTGAATCTCCTGCCAATCGTGATTGGCCCACATGAAGGCGAACTTGAGCCGGTGATTGTTGGTGGCTTGCAGAAAACCGATGTCAATGGGGCGATCCAGATAGGGACCGTCGTTATAATAGTACCAGTCAAAGATAAAGGCATCTATGCCGTGATCGGCGGCGGCGGCAATCTTCTGGGCCATGACTCTGGGATCGGATTCATCGGTATATCCCCACGCCGGTACATTGGGCTGATGATGGCCGGGGAACCGTGGTTTGGCGGCTTTGACCAGTTCCCATTCCGCCCAGCCTTTGCCCTTCTGCTTCTCGTTGCGCGGATCGTTCGGATGGTAGTTGCCGAAATAATAACTGGCCACGGTGATGGTGTCACTCCTGGCGGCAGCTTCCGCGCCAAGCGCCGAGACGCCGCTGACGATTACTGCGGCCACCCACAAAATCAAAACACGTATTTTCATAGAATGCTCTGTGCCTGCATCCTGCCGTCATGTGATCTATTTTTACAGGAAAATTTTTGCGGGATTTTGCCGAATGCGGTGTATATTGGTTGCAAGGTGTTCATAGTGAATGCCCCAAGATTGACACAGATCATGAGTGGTAAGCTCTTGTCGGCTCCTGCTGCCATTGTGGACGCAGAAGTTGAGAGTGGGGTTTTACCCAACGGACTGAGAACAACATACTGAAACATGAAAGCAACCTATTCCAAAATCCTTGGAACCCTGGCCGCCGTAACGCTGGCCTTGACCCTGGCCGCCACGGCTGCCGATGAACCCAAAGCTGGCAAAGCCAAACCTTACCCGCTGGAAACCTGCATCGTAACCGGAGAAAAGCTGGGCGGCATGGGTGAAGCCTATGTGTTTGTGCATGAAGGACAGGAAATCAAACTGTGCTGCAAAGGCTGCCTGAAGGCCTTCAAGAAAGAACCCGCCAAGTATCTCAAGAAGCTGACTGAAGAACCCAAGAAATAGTTCCGCTCGATTAATACAACCTAAAGCCACCTTTCAACTGTGCTCATGGTCGCGCTCAACTGTTCGGCCATGGGCTCAGGTTTTTACAACGGTTACCAGGAGTTGTGATTATAAAATCCGAAGCTCGAAATACTGAATTTCGAGAACAAACAGAAATCCAACAAACGACCTTCGGTTGGTTACGGCCCTCGGCTTTTGGGTTTCGGGCTTTCGGATTTCTTTCAGACCTCGGTTTTCGGTTTTCGATTTTCTTGCTTTTGAGCACGCTTGCGCTTCACGCTGCCTCACCGTCGTCCTCGTTACTGGCCGCAGGCGTCCTGCCCACTCCCATCATTTTTCGCGGCGATGCCACCACGGCGTACCGCGACCCGGCAGCAATCTACCATGCCGGAGTCTTTCACCTATACTTCACCCTCGTCCGCATCGAAGACGGCAAGCCTTATTCATACACCGCCTGGAGCAAAAGTACGAACCTGACGCAATGGACGTCACCGCAGATTTTTACCCCGCGCGATCAGCACCTCAACTACGGCAGTCCGGGCAATGTCATTCGTTTCAGCAATCAATGGGTGATGTGCCTGCAAACGTACCCGCGCCCCAATGGCGAAAAATACGGTAATGCAGATTCGCGCTTGTGGCTGATGCGCAGCGATGACCTGGAGCGCTGGAGCGCCCCGGAATTATTGGCAGTGAAAGGCCCCGATGTGCCACGTGAAAAAATGGGACGCATGATTGATCCCTACCTGGTGGAGGATAAGGATGAACCGGGAAAATGGTGGTGCTTCTTCAAACAGAATGGCGCCAGCCGGTCGTGGTCCAGAGACCTGCAATCGTGGACGTATAGCGGACGCATCCCGGCCGGGGAAAACGTCTGCGTGATGGTGGATGGCGGTGAATACGTGATGTTTCATTCCCCGTCCAACGGGATCGGCATGAAACGCTCGCGCGACCTGAAAGTATGGCGTGATGAGGCGCTACTCACCTTGGGACAAACCGATTGGCCTTGGGCGCAGGGACGCCTGACGGCGGGCTTTGTGATGGACCTGCGCCATGAACCCGCCATCGGCAAAGCACTAATGTTCTTTCATGGATCGGATTTCCCGGAAAATGATCCGCGCGGAGGATTCGACAACTTTGCCAGTCTGGGGATTGCCTGGAGTTCGGACTTGAAGCATTGGGATTGGCCGGGGAAGAAGTGATGACTTCAATTTCGGATTTCGGATTTCGGATTGCGGAGAAGGGAAAGTGACCAGTTATCAAATGATCCGTGCTTGCAGCGACGCCGCTTTGCGGGTAGAGTATTTGCAGCGTAACATAACGGGCAACAATCTTAACCGGGAGTAAATCATGAAAGTTCGCGTTCGCTTTGCACCGAGTCCGACCGGCTACCTGCATATTGGTGGCGCTCGCACCGCATTATTCAACTGGCTTTATGCCCGCCATACCGGCGGCACATTCGTCTTGCGCATTGAGGATACCGACGCGGCACGTAATTCCGAGGAAGCCGTTTCCGTTATTCTCAACGGGCTGCATTGGCTGGGCATGGATTGGGATGAAGGCCCCCTGACGTCCGATGCCACCGGCGCCGGCAAAGGCGAGTACGGTCCCTACTTTCAATCGCAACGCCGGGAAAACTATGAGCGCCGGGTGGAAGCCCTGTTATCCCGTGGCCTGGCCTATGAGCACGAAGGGGCCGTGAAATTTAAGATGACCCGCGAGCCGGTAATCATTCACGACCAGGTGGTCGGCGAAGTAAAACGTAACCTCACGGATCGCGAGGAAGCGGACCCGGATTTTGTCATCGTGCGCTCGGATGGCCAGCCGGTGTTCCACCTGGTGAACGTGGTGGATGACATTGAGATGAACATCACCCATGTCATTCGTGGTGAAGACCACCTAAGCAACAGCGCCAAACACATCGCCCTCTTCCGCGCCTTTGACGTCGAACCGCCCAGATACGCGCATATCCCCCTCATCTTAAACCAGGATGGCTCCAAAATGAGCAAGCGCGACCAAGGGGCCTCGCTGACCTCCTATCAAAAGGACGGCTTCGTGCCCGAGGCGGTCGTCAATTTCCTTTGTCTGCTTGGCTGGTCGCCGAAGAATAACCGGGAAATCCTCTCTCTCCCGGAATTGATTGAACTATTCGATCTCCCCCAGATTCTGCGGCACAACGCCCGCTTTGATTACCAGAAACTGGTCTGGATGAACGGCGAGTACATTGCAAAAATGGCGCCCGACCGGTTCTACGAACTGGCGGTTCATACCCTGTCCCACAACGGCTTGGATACCAACACGTATCCGACCAGCTACGTCAAGGCCGCGTTGGATACCTGCATGGGCAAGATTGATCTGTTTTCCGAATTGCCCGCGTATGCCGGATTCTATTTCAGCGACACAATCACGCAAGATCCGGAAGCAGTCAAAACGCTGTTCACGACCGTCAACCAGCCGCGCATTCAAAAACTGCGGGATGCCTTCGCCGCCTTGGGTGAGTTCAAAGCCGCCACCATTGAAGCGGCTTTGAAGGCCACCGCCGCCGAGTTAGGTCTCAAGGTCAAGGAACTGGTTCACCCCATCCGCCTAGCCTGCACCGGAAAAACCGCCGGCCCCAGCCTGTACCACCTCATGGAAATCATCGGCAAAGAAAAGGTGCTGCAACGGCTGGACCTGGCCTTGGGCATGATTGCCTGATGTCGTATTCGCAACGTGCTGAGGCTAAAAGCGAAGAACCACTCCTAGCCTCACGCTTCCAATCTCGAAATCTTGGAATCCATCTCTATTGATATCAACGCATTTAAATAATACAACCAGCGTGGTGCCGAATACCATTTTCTAGCATTGACGTCACGATCATTTTCGTATGCTCTGTTTTCCATGCAACGAATCATGTCCATAGAATCGAGTGCTGCACGTCCGGAAACGCTTGTGCCGCGGCGGCGTTTTCTGCGAACAGCCGGACTCATGGTTGGCGGGCTAACCCTGGTCCGTTCATCCAGCCTGGCGGCACCGTTGAGTGCCGTGCCCAAAAGCCGGCTGGACCGGCTCTCCAAAGGTGCCAACGTCGCCAAATGGTTCCGTTACCCGCGTGCCGAAAATGCCGCGCACTTCGGCCAATACATCTCGGAGACGGAAGCGGCCCAAATTTACCGGATGGGGCTCCAGCATGTCCGCCTGTGCATTCACCCGAAAATCATGATGGATCCGACTACCGGTGCCATCCGCGAGGAAAACTTTGGTTATCTGGAAGCCGCCATCCAACGGTTTCAGCGCGCCAAACTGCTGGTGGTGGTGGATATGCATAATGAGGATCGCCCCTCCGAGTTGAATCCGACCTGGCAGGAAGCGTTCGTGAAATTCTGGGGGGCGCTGGCCACCCGCCTGGCGAAGTATGATGCGGACATGACCATCTTCGAGATCATCAATGAACCGGTGTTCAATAAGCGGGAAACCGAGTGGGATGCCCTTAATGCTCGCTTGGCTGGGACCATCCGCCAAAGCGCTCCGCAACACACCATCATTACTTCCGGCGCCAATTGGGGCGGCATTGACGGTTTGAAAAAAATGAAGCTGCTGGAGGATAAAAACGTGGTGTACTCGTTCCACTGCTACGATCCCTTTACCTTTACGCACCAGGGAGCCACCTGGTCCAGCGAGGAAGTCAAGCCGCTGCGCGGAGTGCCGTATCCTTCCAGCCCGGAGGCCGTGGTCCCGGTGCTGGCCGCCCTCGCCGATAAACCCAAATCCCGCGGCATGGTGGAACGGTATGGCAAGGAGCATTGGAACAAGGAAAAGCTGGCGGCCCGTTTCAAACAGGGCATTGATTGGGGGGCCCGCAACGGCGTGGCCTTGTACTGTGGAGAATTTGGCGTGTACCCGCCGCACAGTAAACCGGAACACCGCGCCAACTGGTTCCGGGACTTCGGCGAGGTGCTGGCGGAAAACCGCATCCTCTGGGCCGTGTGGGGCTGGGATGAAGGTTTCGGCCTGAACCGCAAACTGGTGGACGGCCAACCCGCCGTGGATCAAGTCGTAGCCAAAGCCCTTGGGTTGCAAACCTGACCTGGTTTCCATAGTCGAGGATACCCAATTCATCGTGTCCAAGCACGGCGTGCCACATTGGCTTGCCAAACGGTTAGAAGTATGCGACATCCCTTGCCGACGCCTATGCATCATTTAAAACGAAATACGATTCAAGCGCTGGTGAGCAGCAGCCTCCTGTGTGCCCTGTTGGGCAGTGCCCAGGATACCAACCAACCACCGGCCCCGATCCAGCAGGGCAAGGGCCACCTCTTTGCCTGCACGGATTATTCCGCCGGCAAGGTTTTCATCGTCAATCCCGAGGGCAAGGTGGAGTGGGAATACGCCGCGCCGCATTGCAATGATTTGTGGGTGTTACCCAATGGCAACCTGTTATTTAATACGGGGACCGGGGTGAAAGAGGTGACCCGGGAAAAGAAGGTGGTGTTCATGTACGAGTCGAAGAGCGAGATTTATGCCTGCCAGCGCCTGCCCAACGGCAATACGTTTGTGGGCGAGTGCAGTTTTGGGCGGATGCTGGAGGTGGCGTCGGATGGCAAGATTGTGAAGGAAGTCCGTCTGTTGCCGGAAGGCAAAAACGGCGGGCACAGTTACATTCGCAACGCCCGGCAGCTTCCCAATGGCAATTATCTGGTCACCCATTACGGCGAGGGGTTTGTGCGCGAGTACGATCCGCAGGGAAAGATGGTGAAGGAAATTCCCGCGCCGGGCGGACCGCACAGCGTCATTCGGTTGCCGAATGGGAACACGCTGATTGCCTGCGGCGATCTGGGGGGCAAGGGCCGGACGGTGTTTGAGGTAGATGACACTGGCAAAACCGTCTGGTCGGTAAGCAAGGATGAGTTGCCTGGCATCAGCCTTAAATTCATGGCGGGGCTGCAACGTTTGCCCAACGGTAATACGGTCATGTGCAACTGGCTCGGGCACGGGCAGTTTGGCAAGGCCCCGCATCTCATCGAGATTACCCCGGACAAGAAGGTGCTCTGGACGTTTGCCGACCACAAGACGATGCGCACAATCTCCAGCGTGTACCTGCTGGATGTGACGGGCGACGTCTGGCATTAAGCCGGCATCTGCGCCCACCGTTCGCCATGAACCCGCCGCTTCCTTACAAGATTGCGACGCTGTTGTATTGTTTCAACGAGCGTGACGAGGTGTTGTTGCTGGAACGCGCCCAGGAACCCAACCTGGGGTTGTGGAGTCCACCGGGCGGAAAACTAAAGACGGATCTGGGAGAGTCTCCCTACATGTGCGCCTGCCGGGAAGCGCAGGAGGAGTTGGGAGTATCCTTGACGCCAGCGGATTTGCATCTGGCAGGTCTGATCAGCGAGCACGGCTATCACGGGCAGGCGCATTGGCTGATGTTCCTGTTTGAAGTGAAGCAGCGTCTCCAAGTGTTGCCCCCGCCACATCGCGAGGGCCGGTTCGCGTTCTTCACGCGGGAAGCCGTATCATCCCTGCCGCAGCCGGAAACAGATCGCGCGCAACTCTGGCCCCTGTTCTGGCGTTGGCGCGGCGGCTTTTTTGCCGCGCACTGCCGATGCCATGCTGAGGGGCGTTACGAGTGGACCGCGGAAGAGGCCTATTGCGACAGGACGTAGGCGGCCAAGTCGTCAATCTCTTGCGGGGTCAGGCCGGAGGTGTGGCCGTGTTTATCCCCCTTGTTGTGCTTGGTCAGCAGGTCCTTGATGGTCGCGGCGGAACCGTCGTGCAAGTAGGGAGCGGTGCGCCAGACTTCGTGCAGTGTCGGGGTGTCAAACTCAGCGACATTATCATACTCACCCTTCGTGCCGACATCATAATGGTTGAGCGTGGTAAAGAGCTTGTCCGCCGGGTGGCAGGCAGCGCAAGCCGCTTTGGGGCTGTTGAATAGTTTCTGCCCGCGCTGGGCGGAGGGCGAGAGTTTCCCATTTACCAAGTGAGGGCTGGGAGTTGGTTTCAGCGACTTGAGGTATTCGTCCATGGACGCGGGTACTTCCTCTGGTTGCACGGTGAACAGGATGTGGCGAATACCAGCCCGCACGGCAGATTCCGCAGTTTCGCGCACGCCCTGGGACATGGCGGGGGGAGTTTTGTGCGATAGGATCATGCTTTTGGTGTTTTTCGGATTACCGATGCCGTCGTTCAGGAGGTCCCAATTTAACGCGTCCACACGGGCGTCGAAGGAGTGGCAACTGCCGCAACTTTGCCAGCCTTGAAAACAAATGGAGGCGTCATTGAAATAAAACTCCCCCTTGCGCACGATGCTCATGGCCTTCCGTGTGCCCAGAGACAGCGAGACCGGTTTGATGTACTTGGTGTCAAAATCCACCAAGGTAAGCGTGTCCGAGAAATAATTGGCGGTGAACGCTTTTTTTCCGATGATGGCCACCCCGCGCGGCCCCAAATCGCCCTTGTTCACGTCGCGAACCCCGTATTCAGTCTGGTATCGGACGCGTTGACGCAAGCTAACGAGAAACGAGAGGTCGTTGGGGATGTCGGAGGCAATGCGAGAGGCAGCGGTATAATCCACCGTTTGGAAATTGGTCATCGAGGTGGGCATTTTGGCCAGCTTTTCAAGTAGCCCCTTGATATCAATCACACTTAATTCATGCGTGCCGGCATGGGCAACGCACATGGTCTGGCTGTCTGCCGTCCAAGCGATGCCCCACGGGTTGGCCGCGCCGCTGTCCACGTTGTCCAGCAGGATTGTGTTGATGATTTTGCGCGTTTTCGCGTCAATCAGCGTCAGGGCATCGGTATTCATCCAGCCGCGTTCAAGCTGGGTGGTGGGCAGATGGAAACGCGAAAGCAGATGGGTTACGGCGGCATAGCGCCCATCGGGGGATACTTTCATATCCAGCAGCAATCCGCTTCCGTTGGGAAGGGTGAGTTGAGTGGCTACCTGGTTGGCCGCCGTATCAATGACGCTGACTTTGGCCGCGACGACTTCCCCATTGGCCGTCCCATCATGCAGATGGTTGGCGACAAACAGGGTCTGGCCATCCGGCGTGATCGCCGCTGCGATGGGTTCGCGCGGAAGCGGAATGCGAGCTTTGACGGTTTTATCGGCTAAATTGATCACCGCAACTTCATTGTTGAACCGGTTGCACACGTAGAGCGTCTTTTCGTCCGGGCTCAGGCACACGTTCATGGCGGTGTGACCGGCTGGCAGGGTGGCGGTAATTTTACCGGTTCGCGTATCCACTACGGCCACACTGCTGTTGACATCCGCACAGGCAACGTATAGCCGGGTGCCATCCTTGCTCAGTGCGAGGCTGGTGGGTGACGCTGGCATGGGGATGCTGCGCAATACTTTGCTGGAAGCCACCTCAAATACCCTGACCTCATTGGCGGTATGGCAGGCCACATACAAGAGTTTACCCTCCGCGTCCGGCAGCAGGGCTATCGGCGAAAGATAGTCTGATTTGGCGGAAACGCGTCCGGCCAACAGCGCCAGCATTAAGCTGGTCGCCCCGAACACTCTGATCACATTAGCGACGTTCATAATTTAAAACGAAATCTTGGTCCATTTACCTAGCATGGCTAACCCGTAAATATTAGTAGGGTTAGGACGCCGGGAACAACAAAAATATTCGGAAAAAATGCTATTCACCCGGTTTGCCAACTTCCGCCGGGCCGGGTCGGGCGGCTTGTTTGTTCAGGTCCAGGCGGATGTCGTCCAGCAGTAGCAGCCGCTCTAGCGCGCTGCGGACAGCCAGTTTGGGGCTATCGGTGCCGCTGTTTTTACTCGTGTTTCTTAAGGATTTCTCCCGCCGGTCCAGGTATTCAACCAGGGTCTGCCGGTAATCCTCCGTAAGGGTCAATAAGTGGGGTGAAACGCGCAACCGCAAGGCTTGAAGTTGGAGGATTTTTTGCCGCAGCAACGGTTTTTGACGGGTAGGTTCCCATCCGCTGATGATGTCCTGCAAAGACATTTCCACGCGGAAGGTCGTGCGATTGGTTGGCGAATGGACCCGTACGGGGGTGCTTAAAATTTCCCCCAGTTTCTCCTGGCTCTCAGCCAGGCTGAAGGCCTGGCTCGGATCACGCCCGGAAAAAGCCACCAAATGCAGCGACCACCATTTTTCCACGTCGCGCAGGGAGGCAAAATGCTGGGCAAACGCCTTAAGGAAAGCGGTTTGCCAGTTCAAATGGCGTGGGGATTCACTCAGAAATTGAGCCAAACAGGCGCCGCCGTCGCGAAGCCGCAGGAGTTGATAAATGAAAAGATGAGCGCAGGCTTCATAAAAATTACCGGGCGGTCCCTGCAACCATTCTTCATCCGGCCAGTTTAACTCGTCAAAATTCAATGGCACACGTCCGCCCAGTTTGTCGCGGAATTTGTATGGCAGGGCGTTGCGTTTATACATCCCCATCATGGGCTTGTCCGCCTCCACGATCAGATTGCCGCTGGTCACCGCGTTCAGATAGGCGGTCATCCCGGGAGCCAGCCAAGGGGGTAACTCTAACTCTCGCGGCCCGGCATTACGGCCAGCTATTTCTTGCAGGATGACTTCCACCAGCGCGGCTAGCAGGCGCATTGGAGCGACCTCGCTGGGCACCTCCATGCGGTAAACCCAGCCGGGGTTCGTAAAGGTGGCTTTCACCAGCACCGGATCGCTGGCGCCCTTGGCTGGATAAATTTGGAGGAAGATTCGTCCACGCCAGCGATCGGGTGCGCCCAGTTCTTGTAGTAGCGCCTGTTTGACGCGTTCGCATATCACTGCCAATCGCGCCTGTTCCAGCCGGATCAGGTTGGTGCCGACTGATGGAGTGTTGGGAAACCCGACGGAGGGAAGAGTTTCCCGTGGTCCTTGAATGATGAATTGATCCGACCGGCTGCGAACAGCAAAACCTGATTCGGCGAACGCGGGCGCGCCGCACAGCGCCAGCATCAGGCACCCGAGCAGGCACAGCCAATGGAAACTTTTGGCAGCCCTCGAGGCGAAGCGCTGGGTCATTCCGCAATCCGCAATCCGCAATCCGCAATCTCCGCCGGCCGTCTCCTTGCCCCAGCAGCTCCCTGGCGTGGCCAATTCAGAATGGCGATGACGAATACGCGGGAAGACGGTTTGGCGTTTCTGCTTGCTGCGGAAAACCGGTGGCGCGGATTGAAGCGTGCTGCCGAGGGCAGGCTTATTTGGATGGTTTCGCTTCAGACTTGGCGGGCGGGCTTTGGGACTTGCCCTCCGAGGGTTTACTGGCGGTGCTGGAACTGGCCGGCGTGCTGGCTGGAGCGGTGGCCGGTGCCACATCTTTTTTAGCACTGGCTTTGTAGCCTTCGCTGCGGTAGTCGGTGATGTAAAAACCGCTACCTTTGAAAATCAGCCCGGCGCCAGTGCCCACGGCGCGCTTGACCTTACCCTTGCCCCAGCGTTTTTGTGGGCAAACATCTTTCGGACACACCTTCAGGGGTGCGTCCTTCATGGATTGAATGTGTTCAAACTGGTGACCACACTTTTCACAAATATAATCGTACGTCGGCATAAAGACTTGGCGATGCTGGCATGAAATGAATGGAAGTTTAAGAAAAAAATAACCCCGCCATGGCCGTGTGCAAACAGTTCCTTTGAACTGCGACGATACAGGTGGAACCCGATCACTGTCTCTCGACTTCCAATTAAGGCATGTCGGCGGACTTAGAAATAGAGGCTCCGCGTTTAGCTTACTTACGGTTCAAGGACTTAGTTTCGAATCACGAACCGGGCAGGGTTAAAACCGAATACCCGATAAATTTTTTTCTCAAAGAAACCGGCCAACCACCATCTACCACTTGCAGTCACCGGCCACGCTTTCAATATGGACCAGCCCTGCGCCGTTCGCAAGAAAAAAATCATTATATTTTGAGTCGAACGAGGACGAAGTTGTGCGGAAAATGGGCCGCACGGAAAATCGTAAAAACATAGCGGTGGATAAATTGCGAAAAAGCGACAAATCAGCCGCGGTCAGAAAAAAAACTTTTCCGCTTGCCACCAGGCGAAAGATTTGTTCTATTACGCGTCCTTTGCGGGTTCGCGTGAGTGAGCCGTTGGGTCCAATAGTCTGGTGTTCATGAGCACAGACGGGGATCGTGAGGGATGCAATGGGCGGATAAAACGAAAGCACAAAGCGGGTGTAAGTGCTAAAAAAAATCGGTTGCCTCGGTAGCTCAGTTGGTAGAGCAGTTGACTCTTAATCAATTGGTCCTAGGTTCGAGTCCTAGCCGGGGCACCACTTCTTCAGCGGGCCGAAGTATTTCCAATTACCACTCAGTAATCAGCTCGAAGGCCGACTCGCATGGCGATTCATTTGGCACCACCACTGTCACAAACAGAAATGGCACTCATTCCACGAAGGGCGCAGGCCAAGGGTTGTTATTGCTTGGGTCCGTACCGTGCTGTTCGATCCAGATATGATCGTTAGCGCTGAAATCAGGCGCAGTTGCAGTCGTGCCGGGAGTGTGAAGTACGGTTGGAGAGTGCCAGCGTTTCATCCCAGCATGCCCATCCGCATAGGACATCCCCGCTGCTTCACCGTGGTAGGTGGCTGGTTTGTCAATCCACATAAAGGCGCTGTACGTAGCTGTGTAATCGATCCGGAAATAACCATCGTTGATGCTGGTATCATTTTCATCAATCAGCACGAAAAAGGAAGAAGGTCGGGTGATGCTGACCGATCTTCTGAACGCGAGGCCACCACTTACAGTGTTGTTCGTATTGCCTATGGCGCAATTCATGGTGATGCCACGCACCACACCCTGTTGGTTGCCCGGGCACTTGTAGATTTCAGTGCTGTTGACGTAGCGATAGAGCAGACCGTTGATCAGGAGCGCGGTGTTGGTCTTGTCTGCGGCGGTTTGCATGTTGCCCACACACCACATAAGGTTTGTAGCGGTAATGGGTTGGCTGCCCATGTTCGGTACCAGCACCCCTTCATTGTCGTCCGCGTACATAATCCAACCCAAGCCAAGCTGCTTTTGGTTATTCATGCACATGGTGCCTTGCGCTTTTCTTTTGGCATTGGCCAAGGCAGGGAGTAGGAGACCGGCGAGAATGGCGATGATGGCGATCACCACCAAGAGTTCAATCAGGGTGAACCCCCGTTTACTGGTAAATCTTGTGTTCATAGTCTTGGTTATAAGTATAGTTTTTGATAGCCACGCAAACAAGTTCAATTTTTACAAAAGTAACATGCGTGATTTTCACGCATAACGGGCAAACCTCACGCATACTACCCGCATTAAATCCTGTTTCTACAAGACCGCATAAATCATGCCAAATAGTTGGTGAACCTTGGTTCAATTCGTTTTAGGTCTTGACCACTCATTTCGCAGGCCTACCTTTCTGCACATGAACCAGCAATTCAACCACGGTTTGGCGGGAATGGACGGAATAACAATCCGATGCCATGCTCCGCAATGGGGGGCTCCCATGCCCGTTTCTGTGCCCTTAACTGCCTTGGTTCAGCAATTTTTCAAACTGCGCACCTTTTTGATTGGTTGGGGTATGCTGTTGGGACTGGCATGGGGAAGTCAGGCAGCCAATCCGCTGGAATCGGTTTGTATCACGGAGTTTCTGGCTGTTAACCAGCATGGATTGCGGGATGAGGAAGGCAAGCGTTCCGGTTGGATCGAGCTTTACAATGGCGGCCATACCGCCATCAGCCTCGAAGGGTGTTACTTGACAGATAACCGCACAAACCTGGCACAATGGCGTTTCCCAAAAGTGGTGCTGCTGTCCGATACATATATGGTGGTGTTCGCTTCCGGCAAGGATCGCACTAACGACTTGGCGCATCTCCACACCCGTTTTCAGTTGAACCCGCAAGGCGGTTACCTGGCGCTGGTGAGTCCAGCCAAGGCAATGCTCTCGGAGTTCGCCGGCTATCCCAAACAAGTCTCCGATGTTTCATACGGGCGACTGCGCGGGGAGTTGGCGCTCTGTGGCGCGTTTTTGCATCCCACGCCCGGCAAGCCGAACGGGTACCGAGGACCGGAGTTCGCCCCAGAAGTCACATTTTCGAAGTCCAGCGGCGGTTTTACCCTTCCGTTCCCGCTCCAGCTTTCATGCGCGACACCCAAAACGGTGATTCGCTACACGCTGGACGGTTCGCTGCCGACGAGTGCCGCGCCAATCTATACCGCCCCGTTGCTCATCACGAACTCAATCCAGGTCCGCGCCCGGGTTTATCAGGATGGTTTGCTTCCGGGCCCGCCGCAAAGTGAGGCGTTCCTCCTGCTGCATACCAACGTGGTGGAGTTCACCTCCACGCTGCCGGTGATCGTGATAGACACGTTCGGCAAGGAACTGCCGGCTTTATCGCATTCCATGTACGCCAACCTGCTATTCTATGAGCCGGTCAATGGAAAAACCTCGTTCACTAACCCCCCCGCGCTGGCAATACGCGGCGGTTTTCATGGGCGTGGTTCCAGCACCCGTGATATGCCCAAAGCCAGCTTTGCGGTGGAACTCTTGGATGAGTTCAATCATGAGCAGCATCACGCGGTGCTCGGTCTGCCATCAGAGTCGGACTGGGTACTCTATGCGGTGGACAACTATGAACCGGTGATGATTCATAACCCGTTTGTTCACCAGTTAAGTCGTTCCATGGGGCGCTATTCTCCGCGAACCCGCTTCGTAGAAGTGTATTTATCCCGCAAAAACGGCCCACTGACCAGCACTCACTATAATGGCATTTACGTGCTTGAGGAAAAGATCAAGGTGAGCAAGCACCGCCTGGTCATGGATCGGGTTGGCCCTGATGATTTAAAGCCGCCGGAGGTAACCGGTGGGTATCTGCTCAAGGTGGATCGGCTGGGGCCAGACGAAGCCGGGCTGAGCGCCGCTGGCACCACCATGGCCTATATCGAACCCAAAGAGCGGGTTATTAACCTGCCACAACGTGCCCCGCAAAAGGAATATCTCAAAACCTATTTCACAGACTTTGAACATGCGCTCCATGGTCCCAATTGGAAAGATCCAATTAAAGGGTATCGGGCCTTCATTGATGTGGATTCATGGATAGATTTTCATGTGCTGGAGGTGCTCAGTGGTAACGTGGATACCCTGGTGTTGAGTACCTATTTTCATAAACCGCGCAACGGAAAACTCATCTTTGGCCCGCATTGGGATTTTGACCGCGCGTTGGGCTCGACGGATGGCCGCGACGACAATCCCCGCCAGTGGAATACCGGCCCGTTCTTTGACGCAGCCTGGTGGAACCGGCTGTTCAGCGACCCAGATTTCTGGCAATTGTGGGTGGACCGCTGGCAGGAGTTGCGCCAGAACCTGTTCTCGCTGGACAGCCTGAATGCCTTGACGGACCGGCTGGCGGGCGAACTGCGGGAGGCCCAACCGCGCGAGACCAAGCGATGGGGTGTCCCATTGCGCGGTGGCAGCTACCAATCAGAGATTGATCTCATGAAACGCTGGCTCGCTAGCCGGGTGGATTTCATTGATCAACAACTGGTGCAACCGCCTCGTTTCAGCCAACTGGGCGGCAAAATCACCCCAGAATTTAGTCTGACCATCGCTGGGCCCACCAATGCCACCGTCTATTATACCCTCGACGGCTCCGATCCACGTCTGTCGCAAGGCGGCATCTCCTCCAACGCCATTGCATACACTGGCCCGCTGCAATTCAAGGCGAGTACCTTTGTCACGGCGCGGGCGCATAATCCTAACCAGCGGCAAACTGGTGGTCCCCCCACTTCCACCCCCTGGTCTAGCAGAGTCATGGCAAAGTTTACAGTTACGAAAAAATAGGGTTATTTGCGCTTTTTATCCGCGGGCAAGGAGATACCCCATTTATCCTTGGCTTTGGCGGTGGCCTCGCTATACGGATAATCTTTCAGCAACTTGGCCAGCACCCGGCCCGCTTCCTCGTCCTGCCCCAGGGCTTTATAAATTTCGGCCTGGTAATACATAAGTTCGGAGCGGTGAATGTCCACCACCGCCACGTGGAGCAACTGCTCGCAACGGGTCAGGGCGCGGGGATATTCCTTACGGCCCAGATACAATTGAATGCGGGTGGTGCCCGCCTCCATGGAGATGCGTTCCAAAGGCGTTTCCCACTCAAGTTGGCGCAAGACCTCCTCGGCCTTGGTGTATTCAAAGCGCCGCACAAAATCACGGGCACTTTCCAGACGCGCTCGGTTGCGCATGTTTTGGGTGCGACTCAGTTCATTGACAAGGTTGCCGACGGTTTCATAAATTTTCACCGCCTCCGGCACCTTGCCTTGCAGCCAAAGTGCGTCGGCCTGCGTCAACGTTTTCAGGCGGACCTCGGTGGTTTCCAGAAAAGTCGGTTCAATCCTCTCCAGCAACCGCAAAGCCTCCTGCGGTTTCCCGGCAATGTTCACTTGGAAAATGGCATTGCGCAGACGCGCCTTTTCGCGAATGGATGGCAGCGCGCGTTCCATGGCCAGCCGCCAGCATAATTCCGCCATTTTATAGTCGCGCATCTCGGGATGCTCGTAATGAAATCCGAGCAAATAAAAGGCTTCCGCCTGCACCTGGTTAAACTGCTCCTGCGCTCGCACACACGCGGTGCCCAGTGCCGTGAGCAAGGCGCGATCCTCCACGCGATCCGCAAATTTAACCAGCGTCCGCAAATCCTCCGGCTGCATTTGCGGCACATTATTGGAACCCACGATCATCTTTTTTTGTTTCTCGAACAGTGGGTCTGACCATTCCGGCGCCAGCAACCAGTTCGGTTGCACATTGACGGCTTGTCCCAGCGTGATTTTGTGCCCATCCTGATCCGTCACCTCCAACGTAGCCCGCCGCAGATCGCGCGCTGCCAGCGGATGCAAGAGCTGCTTGCCCTGTCCTTTATAGCCATCCTCCAATTCCCATTGGTAGGTGATTGCATCTGCCAGACCAAAAGCACGGAACCCAACGTTGACCAGCGCCATATCATCCACCATGTTGTGGTCCACCATTTCCCATTCAAAGTAGGCACGCCGCGGCGCGCCCGGCGCGGTTTCAAATTCCACCACCTCGAATTGGCCCACCGGCTCGTACACCCTGCCGGGCATGAGGTCCAGGTACTTGGCCCCCGGCGGCTTCCAACCCACCTCGGCCAGCCATTCCCCGCCAGTATGCATGAACAAATATTCAATCTGATGGCGTCCGGCGGCGAGCCGCGCTTTGCCGCTGAACTGTCCGTGGGTGCCGCGTCCCCGTTCTTGCGGCCCGCGGTTCACCACCAGTTTGTTATCAATGCGCAGATACGACGGACTCGATGAAACAATGCAGAACTCATACTCATCGGCCTTGGGAATTTTGATGTATCCGGAATAATACCCCATGAAATTGGTGGCCGCGCCATGGGGGTGAATCCCTTGAAAAATCAGGGAGACCGGGCTGCGGCCCAAAATAGGGCCGCTGGAATTAAATTGACGCAAAGCCCGATCCCACTCATCGAACCGGCCAGGTTGGGCGCGTCGGGTTTCCAGAAACAAGCCAGCGGTCGGGCGCCAGGTATTGATCTCGGGTTTGGCACTTTCTTGCAGATAGACGAGAAAGGAGGAACCGCTAAACGCCGTGCCGGTATCAAAGGCGATTTTGAACATGTCGCCATTGGTCGCCCAGAGTAACCCCGCATTTACGCGAGTACCGTCCGCCGTGTACACGCTCACCTTGCAACGGGCGGCGTCAATTCCGCAAGGAGCCACCGAAACCACGCTGACCGGCGCACCGCCCGGGGAATTCTTGACGGGATGGACCCGCACGCGCCATGAGGCCCCGGCATCATGCCAGGTATCCGCCCTTAAGGGCGCACCGGCAAGTACCCCCAAGACCAGGAGCAACCCGACGCGCCAGCCAGTGGTTTTTAACCACGCTTTATGCGCCATCACCCGAATCAAGTTGCGGTCGTGTTTCATCATGCCTGCGAACCGGCACATCATGCAAACTACGGCAGGAAAAGGAAATGGCAAAATAACGCGTTTACCCATGCCCCTTCATTCCGCACTCGACGCCCAGCCGATCAGCCGTTAGCATGGGCTTATGATACAACGTTATTCGCGTCCCGCGATGCGGGAAATTTGGACAGAACAGCGCAAACTGGAAATCTGGTTGCAGATCGAACTGCTGGCCACCGAGGCATTGGTGCAGGAAGGCGTCGTGCCCGCCGCTGATTTCGCGATCATGCGCTCCAAAGCCGGCTTTAATGTGGAGCGCTGCAAGGAACTGGAAAAAACGCTCAACCACGACGTCATCGCCTTTACCACGTGCGTGGCTGAATATATCAACGCTCCCGCCAGCCGTTGGTTTCACTTTGGCCTGACCAGCAGCGATGTGCTGGACACCGCCTTTGCCGTGCAAATGAGCCAATCGGCAGACATCCTGTTGCAGGATCTCAAGGATCTGCGCGCAGTGATTGCCAGGAAGGCCAAGGAACATATCAATACCCCCTGCATCGGGCGCAGCCATGGCATCCATGCCGAACCCACCACGTTCGGACTGAAGCTGGCGCTGATGTACGATGAATTTGGCCGCGCCATCCGGCGGTTGGAAGCCGCCCGGGAAACAGTGGCCGTCGGCAAACTTTCCGGCGCGGTGGGCACCAGCGCGCATCTTTCGCCGAAGATTGAAGATTTTGTCTGCAAGAAACTCGGGCTGAAAGCCGCGCCGCTGGCCACCCAGGTGATTCAGCGGGACATTCACGCGGAGTTCATGTCCGCCATGGCCCTGGTCGGCGCCAGCATCGAGCGTTGGGCCACGGAGTTCCGGCATTTGCAGCGCACCGAGGTGCTGGAAGCGGAAGAGTTTTTCGCCAAAGGCCAGAAAGGGTCCAGCGCGATGCCGCACAAGCGCAATCCAATCACTGGCGAGCGGTTGACAGGTTTGGCCCGCGTGTTACGCGGCAACGCCCTGGCCGCCATGGAAAACGTGGCCCTCTGGCACGAACGGGATATCAGCCACAGCAGCGTCGAACGCATTATTTTCCCCGACTCCTGCACCTTGCTGGATTACATGCTGGCGCTACTGACGAAACTGACGGAAGGCCTGATCGTTTATCCCGAGAACATGAAGAAGAACCTGGGGCTTTCCCTGGGCATGTGGAATTCCCAGACCGTGCTGCTGGCCCTGATCAAGAAAGGCCTGACGCGCGAACAAGCCTATGAATTGGTGCAACGCAGCGCGATGAAGACCTGGGCCACCAAGCATGCGGGCCGCGATGACGCCAATTTTCTGGAAGAGCTGCGCAAAGATCCGGAAGTGGCGCAACACTTTGCCGCGGGAGAATTGGAGAAGCTCTGCTCGCTCGACTTTCATTTCAAACAGGTCAAGGCACGCTTTAAGAAGGTCGGGATTGTCTAATGCCCGCCGCCACACTCTCCGGTGATGCCCAGCGTGTCACCGGGAGTGCGCGGGGGAGTCCTGGCGGTTCTTGGAAAGCCACGTGCGGCGATTCGCATTGAGCGGTGGATTCTGGTTGAACCCAATCACCCAATCAAACCACCCCACTACACCGCCCGCACCGGTGTAATTTTGGACTCCTTTTGGAGTAGTTTTTCATATTGGCATCCTGTCCATCGCGTCTCCGCTCGCCGCTGGCTTCCAACTCCAAGCTCCTATCTTACGAGATTAATTTTTTTGCCAACTGATCTTTTTGCCATGTCGGTGTTTGATTTTTCTGCAAAATTTTGGTTTTCCATTTTCTGCTATCGCGTTAGGTCTTCGCCAGGACAGCCACGGATTCCTGAACCGCTTCCGCCAGCACCGCGAGGCCTTCGCGCAGGGCGGCTTCGGGGATGGTGAGCGGCGGGGCGATTTTTACTGTCTGGCCCCAGGCACCCACGGGCGCGAAAATGAGCAGCCCCTTCTGGAAACAGCGTTCAATGATCGCGTGCGCCAAGTCGTGGTTCGGTTCCTTGCGTCCGGGCTGGACGATCTGCAAGCCAGCCACCAAGCCGCGCGCGGTCACGTGGCCAATGACGTTGGGATGCTGGGCCTGAATGGCGCGCAAACCGGCGAGCAGGATGGGTTCCAGCTTGGCGGCATTTTCGGTCAGGTGTTCGTCCAGAATCTTTTTGATGCTGGCCATTGCGGCAGCGCAGCAGACGGGGTTGCCGGTGTGGGTGCTGGTCATCGAGCCAGGACCGAACTGGTCCATGATCTCCGGTTTGCCAAGCACGGCGGAAAGGGGCAGGGAACTGCTGATGCCCTTGCCGCAGCAGATCAGGTCCGGCACCACGCCGTAATGTTCAAACGCCCAGAATTTACCGGTGCGCCCAAACCCGGCCTGTACTTCGTCAAAGGTCAGCACGACGTTGTGCTTGGCGCACCAGGCGTGCAGTTTCTGCACGTACTCCACCGGTGCGAAATCCGGGCCGACGCCCTGATAGGTCTCCATCATCACGCCCGCCACATCTTCCGGCGCCAATCCCTTGCGCACGAGCACGGCCAGGAAGGCGTCGAAGCTGGTGTCGGTGGTCCAATAGCCATCGGGGAATGGCATTTGGATAATGGCTGGGTCTTCATTGACGATCCATGCCTTTTGTCCGGCCATTCCGCCGGCCTGTTGCGAGCCCAGGGTGCGTCCGTGGAAACCGCGCTCGAAGCTGAGAATGGCAATTTTCCGTTTGCCGCCCACCTGGATGCCGTGGGCGCGGCTCAGCTTGATGGCGCATTCGGTGGCCTCAGAACCGGTGGTGAGCAAAAAGACTTTTTTCAGCGGCTCCGGCGCAACACCCGCCAGGCACTGCACGAGCGCCGCCCGTTCCTCGCTGGGAAAACAGTAATTATGGATCAGCCCGCTGTTGACTTGGTCCACGATGGCCTGGCGGATTTCCTTGACGCCATGCCCCGCGTTGGTGACGAGCACGCCGGAACTCCAGTCGAGCCAGCGGTTGCCGTATTTGTCATAGACAAAGATGTCTTCTGCGCGCTCCCACACAATCGGCGGCTGGCCGCGCATGGATTGCGGCTCAAACTGGCGCAGGGTTTCCAGCGTCGGCACGGAATCCGGATGCGGAACCGGGGTGACAATGCGGCGATATTTGGTTTCCACCCGGGCAACTTCCCGGGGAATAATGCTGAATTCTTTTCCCATAAATTATTGTATCGTAAATGTTCTGGTTCAGCGGCGCGAGGCCACACTGGGATGTGTACCGTACGCAATGTCCACCCACGCGCCATCATTGACGATGGAAATGCGGGCCGCCTCGACGACGAGTTCGTTGATGAAACTGTTGGCCGGGGTGGCCAGAATGCCCTGCTGATCCACTTCAGCGAGCAGTTCGCGCCGGCGGCGCAAGGCGTGATCGCCGGTCAGGGCGGCGGTCTCCGCTTCGATCCGGTTCATGGTATCGAGCAGCGCGGCGACGGAATCGTAGCCGTAGCCCACCGGCTTGAAGCCGGGGCCTTCCCACGGTACGAGGCGGAAATAATCCGGGCTGACATAATTATACTTGGAACCGCCGCAGCCGATGCCTTCCAGATAGCTGTGGCGCACGCCGCGATCATTGTCACGGTGTTCAATCATGCCGCTGGCATTCTTGCCCTCGCAATACATGAGCAAGCCCTGGTCGTTGCTGCCGGCGGCATCATCGGGATAACCCAGGCCGTCGGTCACGGAAAGCAGCGCGCCGTTTTCATAGCGCACGCGGCCGTTGGACCAGAGGTAGCCTTCCTTGCCATTGGGGAAACGTCCTTTCACGCCGGAAACGGAGAGCGACGCCGGCTTCAGCCCGGTGATGAAATAGACGAGGTCCACGTAATGGCAGCCGACATAGACAAACGGATCGGTCATGTCGCAGGTGAACCAGTTCTGAAAATTCGAGTGCCGGTAATAGTACGGCTCGATCAGCTTGGCCTCGCCGAGGGTGAACTCACCGAAGTGGCCCTGCGCATACTGGCGCTTGGCCATGAGGGAACGGTGATCGAAACGCTTGTGATACTCGACGCCCACGAACAGCCCTTTCTCGCGGGCGAGCAGTTCAATTTCGTGCGCCTGTTGGTATTTCAGCACCAGCGGTTTCACGCAAAGAACATGTTGGTCCCGCTTTAACGCTTCCAGCACCACGGGGTAATGATGCTGATCGGGCACCGCCACAATCACCGCCTGGCGGGGGGCCAGCCGGGCCAGCGCTTCCTTGTACAAATCGGGATACATGCGATCCGGCGGTTCATCCAGTCGCGGCATGGGCACAAAGTCCTGTCCCGGGAACGCCTGTTGCAGGGACGCGCTGGCTTTGAGCGCGTTGAGTGAGGTGCTATGCTGCGCGCAAATATACAGTTTACCCACCCGTCCCAGCCGTTGCAGGTGATACACGGAGGGGAGGATTTGGTCGTGGACGATCATTCCGCCACCGATGAGGACCACATCCAGACTGTTTCGATGGTTCATAGGTTTTACAAAATATAGTGTGGCATAACCATCGTCACCTGGGCCCGCCATAAACGACGGTACAACTGAAGGCGAAAACCAGTGCGCTCATGAACGTTTTATTTTGCCCTAAACCTGGCCGCTTTAAGCCGTCCGTCCTTGCGCAAACGTTTCTGCCATGGCCACGGCCTTGAGCATGGCTTTGGATTTGTTCACCGTTTCCGTGAACTCCGCCTCGGGGGTGGAATCGTTCACCCAGCCGCCGCCGGCCTGCACGTACGCCCGCCCGTCTTTCAGCAGGGCGGTGCGGATGGTGATGCAGCAATCCAGATTGCCGTTGAACGAGAAATATCCCACGCACCCGCCATAGGGACCGCGCGCGGTCTGTTCCAACTGGGAGATGATTTGCATCGCGCGAATTTTTGGCGCGCCGCTCAGGGTGCCGGCGGGGAACGTGGCGCGCATGAGGTCGTAGGGCGTGCGATCAGCGGAGAGTTGTCCCTCCACCTGCGAAACGATGTGCATGACGTGGCTGTACCGCTCGATAATCATCAGGTCCCGCACTCGCACGGAACCGTATTCGCAGACGCGGCCCAGGTCGTTGCGGGCCAGGTCCACCAGCATCACGTGCTCGGCGCGTTCCTTGGGATCGGCCAGCAGTTCTTTCTCCAGTGCCTGGTCCAGTTCCTCCGTTTTTCCCCGCGCGCGGGTGCCGGCGATGGGCCGGATTTCCACGCGGCGGTCTTCGCAGCGGACGTGAATTTCCGGCGAAGCGCCCACGAGGGAAAAGCCGTTCAGTTCCAGGAGGAACATGTACGGCGAGGGATTGATGGTGCGCGCGGCGCGATACACTTCCATGGGCGACGCCTGAATGGTGGCCGTGAACCGTTGCGAACCAACCACCTGGATGATATCTCCTGCCGTGATGAATTTTTTCGCCTGGACGACGTTGTCCATGAAGCGTTCACGGGTGAGATTGGATTCCACCGGCAAGTCCGGCGCTTCTCCGGTCACGGTCACATGCCGGTATTCCACCGGCTGTTCTAGCAGCGATACCAGGCGCTCGATTTCCGAGACCGCTTCCTCGTATGCCTCGGCGGGCGAACTGTGCTCGTTCACAAACGCGTTGACTAGGATCGTGATGGTTTGCGCCACGCGGTCAAAGACCAGCAATTCGTCGGCGATGAGGAAATACATTACCGGCGTGCCCAAATCGTCCTGCGGCGGACGCGGCACAACCGGTTCGATGTCGTGAATGAATTCGTAACCAATATACCCAATGGCGCCGCCGGTGAAACGTGGCAGTCCGGGCACGGTGACCGCCTGATAGCGCTGCAACACCCGTTCCACCACTTCAAGCCCGTCCCGCACGGTACGGTCCGTTGGCGGACCGCCGGCACCGGTGACGATAAACTGTTCCGCAACCTTGCCATTTTCGAGCACCTCGACGCGGTTATCCGTTTGGCGGATGACCGCGCGCGGGTTGCAGCCCACGAACGAATAGCGCCCCAGGTGTTCGCCGCCTTCCACGGACTCGAACAAAAACGATTCGCCCTGGCCGCGAATTTTGCAGTAGGCCGAAAGCGGGGTTTCAAAATCCGCCAGCAGGCGGCGGGTGACCGGCACCAGGTTGCCTTGGCGGGCCAGCGCCAGAAATTCATCAAGGTTTGGATGATACATACATGGGAGGACAGAACGTCTCTGGTTCTGCGTTATCTACAACTCTATTTTGTATTTCGGTCACGTTGCGCCAATTATTGTTCTGGACCGTCCGGGTCCGTCATGGCGTAGGTTTTAGCCGATTGCCGCCGGATGCGCCACAAGGAAAGCAGGGAATAAAACAGCACAGCAAAAGCGTACCCCACCAAGCCCACACCAATGCCAAAGGGGATCAAGTCCAGATCACAGAAAAACATCAGGCAGGCCCCAACGCCACCGACCAAAAAGGTCTGCCCGGCCAGGCAGCCCAGGTACAAGCCCAGGGGAACCCGCTCCAGATGTTCGATCATGCGGCTGCTGTACCGTAATTCCCCCAAGTACCGCATCAGCCAAGCCGATTGGAAGTTGCGGGCGGCCACCAGCAGACTGGTGGTGGTGATGATGACTGCCGCCAGCGGCCAGCGCGCAAACCCGCCGCACAGCGCCACATTCAGCAATAGCCCCCATTTCCAGCCCAGCTTGCGGGCGATGGGATTGGCCTCCAACACCAGGTTGGGCGTTGCCACCCAAGTGCTCAGGAAATCCATCCCGCGCCCAAACGTCAGCGCCGCCAGAAAAATAAAATAGGCTTCGCTGCCCAAAGGGATGGTTTCTTCCATGATGATATGCCTCGCGGTTGGCCGCCCGCCGCTCAACCCAAAATCGTGCCAAACGAACGGATCGTTACGCGCCGAATCGGGTTATTTCTTGCCGTAAATCTCTTCCGGTTTCTGGAGCTGGGGCTCGGTGACCTTGAAGGTCTCGCCCTGGTCCTCGATGCTGCGGAAGAAACAGGAATGGTACCCTTCATGGCAGGCCGCTCCAGTCTGTTCCACCTGAATCAGCAGCGTATCCCCATCGCAATCAAACGCCACATTTTTCACCACCTGCACATGTCCGCTGGATTCGCCCTTCATCCAGTATTTCTGGCGGGACCGGCTCCAAAAATGCGTTTTGCCGGTGGCGATGGTGGATTCCAGCGAAGCGCGGTTCATCCACGCCATCATCAGGACGCGTCCGGTGGACTGCTCCTGGATGATGGCCGGGATCAGTCCGTTTGAATCAAACTTCAATTTGTCATAAAAGCTCATGCGGGACGCAAACTACCGCATTTTTGCGGAAATGCCAGCCTGGTTTTTTGGGATTATTGTGATCCCGGACGGTTCAGGTTGCCTCAATTGGGTCGATCACAACCTTGCGGCGGCACAGTCCCCAACCCAGGGCCAGCCACGCCGCCACGGAACAGGCCATGACGAAATGGCGGTCCCAGGGGATTCGGCCCGCCTCCGGCAAATGCATGTTCGACGCCAGGATGAACAGTTCGGAGCCCATCGGCGTTTGTGCCAGCGTGCTGCCATCCGGGCGCACGCATTGAGAAATCCCGGAACTGGCCAACCGGAAAATCGGCAGGCGATATTCGGCGGCCCGCAGGCGGGTAATTCGGGCATTGAGCTGGTGCGCTTTCTCGCCCCACTCCAGAGAATCCATGGCCGCCACAATAAAGCCCTGCGTGCCTTGTGCCACAAAAGCGTCGCCCACCCGTGTGTAACTCAGATCGTAGCAGATGGGAAAGGCCAGGCGTCCCCACGGGCTGGCCCAAACCTTTTTCTCCCGCGCCGGTAGCCCGTCTTTAAAGAACTGAATCGGCACACTCTTGACTTGGCGGAACACCACCTCGCCGTCCGGCCCCACGACATACACGCTGTTTTCAAAATCTTCCCCGACCGGTTCTTTGCCGCCCGCAATCACGTAACGTTGCGAAGCCTTGGCCCACGCCCGGACGGCGGGGGGAATGGGGCCGCAGAACGAATACTCACTCAGGACCAACACTTGCAATTCCGGGTGAGCCTTCAACGTGTGGCGCAGGATTGCCAGGTTTTCATCTTCCATCGCACTCTCGGTTTGTATCCCGCCAATTTTGAAGGCATTGGTGGCGCTGATGGGGATCGAGGCTTTGTGGCTACGAGTGTGGTTGTTGGCACCTTCCGGGGTTATCGCGGTTGGCGGATGCACGGCTGCCTTCTCGGTGGTATAGTCGCATTTCCGGGCTGTCCCCACACCCGATAATTCCATACCGATCGCCAGCACCAGTGCGGCGGCGGTGGTACGGTAGCGGCTGGGTAATTCGCCAAGTGTCGCACCGGCCAGCATGATAACTCCGCCCACTCCATAGCTGCCCAGGCTCATGGTCCAACTCAGGCATTCACGCTCCGCCAAAGTGCCGCCGAGCGTCAGCCAGGTGAAGCGCAGGTAATTTAACTCACTGCGGAAATACTCCCAACCGATCCACAACACCGGGGCAGCGATTAGCCCGACTACCGGTCCCCATCGGACGCGCACCCGGTGAAGGGTGATGGTGAACAGGCCAATGTAGACCGCCAAAATGCTCCACAAAGCCATGGCTCCCGGGCCAAAAATATTCCAGAAAAACTGGAGCTGGCCCGCGTAGCCAAGGAAGCCCACCGCCAGTCCGCCATAAAAGGCGCGGCGCGAACTGCTTTCCTTGGCGATTTCATACAATATCCAGGCATAAATCAGGATCAGCGCTTCCCAGCCCCAGTCATTATTGGCCGCATTAAAAGCCAGTGCGGCAGCGCAAATCTTCAATAATAACCAGCCCGGATGCGTGGCTTGATGCGAAGTTTGGAAGTGGTTTCCCCCGGTTTGGGACGGGTCCTCTTTTGGAATTGGCACCGCGTTTTTCATGCAACAACTTACAGAAGCATAACGCGTGCCACAAGTTAAGAGGAAAAATCCGAATACCGAACCCCGAAATACCGAAAAGAAAACTGAAGGATGGACCTCAAAATTCAGGCAGCAACATGGCAGGTAATCCAGTCCCCATTTTTAACCTGCCATGATGGCTGCCATCTGTTCGGGTTTTTCCGCGTCTCCCTGCGTGAAATTCACGCCTCCACCGCTAGAATTGACGCGAACCGTTTCTCATCCTCTTCGGCGCGGACTATATACTGATTACCGATGGCGCGGTCCGTTCCGCGCGGTATCCCCGCTATTTGGCTGGCTGGATCAACTCAATTTCATAACCCTCGGGCGCATCCACAAAGGCGATCCCGCCCCCGTCGGGCTTCAGGTGTGGCCCATCGGAGTATTTCAGATTGAATTTCTCCAAGTGTTTGGCGAAGGCCGTCAAGTCCTTCACCGCGAACGCCAGGTGGGTCAAATCCGGCTGCACCTGTACCGGGCCGCTGGCGGGGAAGTGGCAAATCTCGATCAGCTCCTCGCTGCCGGGTGCTTTCAAGAAAACCAGTTCCGAACCGCGGAGCGACTTGTGGCGTTTGACTTCCGCCAAACCCAGCACGTCGACGTAAAAACGAATCGTTGCATCCAGGTTGTTTACCCGGTATCGCGTATGCAGTAATTGGCCAACTCTCATGGGTGACAACCATAACCGGAATTAGCCCCTTCGCCAAATCATTTTGGCGGCAGAATTCATGGGCTTGGACGGGAGTTCCCCACCCCAATCTGCGGGTGGCGGACTGGCTGCACCACGATGGCCAATCGAACAGGTAAAATTTTTATGAAAATTTTTGTGGCATATTCCCTTTTGTTTGGTACATTCGCGCACTCTTTAGGGTATCGGTTGGCAGCTAGCGGGATTCCCGCAGGCACAACGGAAACCATGAATTTTGTATTGATTAACTGTGATTACGAAGAAAAAAGTTGTCGTGAAGAAAGTCGTCGCCCCGGCCAAACCGCCGGAGGGGAAGGCTAAGCAACGCACGGTTGCCACCTCCTCCGCCATCTTGGGCCGCTCCGTTGGCCATACTAAAATTGGCAGCGCGGAAGACATCAAGCCGGAATGGCAGAAGTATCAGGTCATTTTGCTGGATTTGCGTGACCGGCTCATGCATCAGATGGACGGCTTGGCCAAGGATTCGGCGGAAGAGATGCAAAGTTACAGCTTGCACATGGCCGACTCCGGGACGGATAATTTTGACCGTGATTTCGCGTTGAGCCTGCTATCTGCGGATCAGGATGCGATTTACGAAATTGAGGAAGCCCTCAAGCGTATTGAAAAAGACACCTATGGCACCTGCGAGTTGACTGGGAAAGCCATTCCCAAGGCCCGCTTGGATGCCATCCCTTGGACTCGTTTTACCGTGGAAGCCCAGGCGCAGTTGGAGCGCGATGGCGCCCTGCGGCAGCGTCGCTTGGGTACGTTGGGCACCGTGGATAATTCAGGGGCGACGGATGTCGAAGATGGCGACTCTGACGAAGACGAAAAGCCCGTCAAGGAAAAGGAATAATTTATGCCGAGAGAAACAGTCATTATTGAATGTACGGAAGCGCGCAAAGAGGGCAAGGCGCCCTCGCGCTACACCACCACCAGGAACAAAAAGCTCAAGACGGAGAAGCTGGAGATCAAGAAGTACAATCCGAATCTGCGCCGTCGTACGCTGCACAAAGAAATCAAGTAAACGCTTATATGCCACGCAAAACGCATACGGAGAAGAAGGGGGAACGTAATTCCCGTTCGGCACGCAACGAGACGCGCACCCCCCGCCCAAAGCCCAAGATTGACTTCACGTTGGACGCCTTGGAGTTCAAGAACGTCAACTTGCTCAAACAATTTGTCACCGATCAGGGACGCATCCTGCCGCGCAAATACACCGGTTTGCCCGCCCATTACCAGCGGCAGATGAACCGGGCCATCAAACGCGCCCGGCAGGCGTTGCTCATGAAATAGACGGTTGTCCGTTGTTGTTCTGGATTTTAGCGCCGCGTTTGCGGCGCAAAAAAAGCCACGCGATGTCGCGTGGCTTTTTTTAGGGATTCATGGGTCAAGCTTCTTCGCCGGTCCATTCTCCCAAATGGATGTATTCTTTGATTTTTCGCCGCTCATAACGGCTCTTTTGTGCTTTTTTTGGGCGGTTATCCGCTTTGCGGAAGGGGTGTTTTGGATTACGAAGTGCCTCCACGATTACATCAAACGTTTTTGTCATGAGACTTTCCTTTCTTTCGTGCGCCGCATGACGCCATGATACAGGGACACTACCACCTTGGGATTTTCCTCGAAGCAACCTGTCAATTTAACGTTCATGACGGCCATCCATGATTGGACTGTGACACCATACACCACGTTCAATGGTTACTCAAATTTTTTCTACGCTTTTTTACATCCCCGTGCTTTCATCCGTGCCATCCGAGTAATCCGTGGTAAAAAAACGGGAAATTAACCACCGATAAACACCGATGGACACAGATAAGACCATACACCGGTCCGGTATTCCGCAATCCGCAATCCGCATTCCGAATTCGAGGGTTCCGAAATCCGCAATGATAGCCCAACCAGTAGGCGTGGCCACCTTCCTTGGCGCGACCGTTGGGGTTTTGCTCGGCGGCGGTTTGGGCTGCTTCGGCATCCTCATCCAGTTCGCCTTACAATGGCGGCGACGGGAACCTGCGGACTAGCCAGGCGCTCCGGCCAATCCTGAAAGGATTGCGGCATCGAAGCCCAACGGTTGAATCGGTCAGGGGTAAAAGGGCCGATTCTACCTTGGGTTTACCGTCCACCGTGACTGGGCAACCCTGAAAGTGGTTGCGTCAAGGGCACCGGGTATATTCACGCAGCCTTGACGACAAGATGGTCGCTTCCATTCGCGGCGTAAAGCAACGCCGCTTTGATATCCTCCGCCTCAAGATCGGGAAAATCCTGGAGAATTTCCGCCGGCGTGGCGCTGTCGGCCAGCATTTCAAGAATATCCTTCACGCGGATGCGCAACCCACGAATACACGGACGCCCGCCACATTTCCCCGGTTCCACAGTTATGCGGTCCATTAAACTCATGGCCATAGAAAACCCCGATCCATGGAAAAAGTCAAGCCAGCGAATCATCGTGCAGCAAGCCAGAACAGCGCAGAGAACAGCCCAAACTATGGATTGGCTCTTCCTCGGGTAGGTTGCTCCCCCTTCGCCCCCCCCCGCAACCAACCCTGGCCCCCCCCCGAACTGCCCGGCGCCCCGTAAACGCGCCCCGCCAACCCGCGCCCCGCCGACGCCGATCCCGCCAAACTCCTCCTCCCAGTTCCGCTGGGAACCTTTCAGTTGCGGATTGACGTCCAGCGGGTGCCGAATTTACCCTTTCCCCATGAACCACGGCTCCAGCATTGCGCCGCGCGCTCTGAATCCGGGGCGCGCCAGGCCGGGCCGTCAACCACCAACCCAACCCCTATGGAACACAACCTTGTCCATGCTCAGAACACCGCATCTGCCAGATTTAGCTTGATACCAATTTGAACACCAGGCG
>JBAXGN010000073.1 GCA_037139415.1 Verrucomicrobiota bacterium
TTTATTCAAAAACCTGCAAAAAATCCGCATTGTTAAGTCCGACAGGCTGCTAGGACCTTTGATAACAGTGGTAATTTAACTACCGCCGTGGTGGTTGGCGCGGAATTCTGCGGGACAGTCGCTTTGATAAGCGGGCTGGCGGTAGTGGCCGTTGCCTGCGCTTGCTCCAGCCGTTGTCCAGGTAATTGCTTTCCCAAATACCACCCGCCCAACGCCAGCAGCGTCAATAACGCAGCTATTCCAGCCCAAATGAGCGCAGGGCTCCCGACCCGCGTGGCTTTATTAGCTTCAGGCACGCCAGCCGCTTGCTGCACTTCCGAAACTTCTCCCGCGCCCCCCGGCGGGTCGGAGATCCGCGCTCCATTGGAATCCGGCGGCGTTTCTTGGGGGACTTCCGCCAGCTTGACCTCCTCCCCGGTCGCCCGCTGACGCTCCGCTTCGGCCCGGAGTTTTTCCTCCGCCAAAGCGTTTAACCGGGCTTCCTCCTCGGCCTGCTCCGCCGCCGCTGCTTCCCGCGCTTTCTGGTCCGCCAAGGCCTTGAGACGTTGCTCTTCTGTGAGTCGTGCCGCTGCCTCGTCTTTGGCCTTTTGTTCGGCCAACGCTTGTTGCGCTTGCGCCGCCTCACGTTGCCGCTTTTCCTCCTCTGCTTCCGCCTGCGCCTTGGCAGGTTCATCCACCAAAGTTTCCGCCAGCACTACCCGGAAACCAAACATGGAAACTCTACCTGTCGGTGAAGAGTAGTTGCGATGCGAGGATAACATATCCTTGGGGGCACCATTATTCCAAGATGCCCCGCGCTGCACCCGGTGTTTCTTGGGCGGGTCGTACAAATCCTCGCACCATTCCCACACATTGCCGCCCAGATCGTAAAGCCCGAATTGGTTGGGGGAACAGCGCCCCACGGATACCGTGCCGCGTGTCCCGTCCCCCAAGTACTGTCCCGCCCCCGGTGGCGCCGGCCACTCCTGCCCCCACGGGTAAACCCCCGCGATCTGGCCATCCTTTTCCTTGGGTGTATTTCCCGTTTCTGCTGGTAACCCCACCGCCACGCTCCATTCGGCATCTGTGGGCAGACGGTAATACTGGTTGACTCGCAAGTTCCCCACCGTTTGTTCTTGCCGGGTCAGCCATTTGCAGAACGCCTGGGCATCCTCCCAATTCACCATCACGGCGGGGTGGGTTGGGCTCTGTGTAATCGGCGGAACTAGGTCGAGCCAAGGGTGTTGGGTGGCCGCGACAAATGCGCGGTAATCCTGGACCCGCGTTGGCCAAATACAAAACCGCACAGTGGTCCCCGACACCGGCACAAACGGCATGCCCAAACTGTTGCGCCACGCTAGCGCGGAACTGCCCTTGGGCTTTGGCAGGAACTTTTGAAGTAGTTGCTGCAGTAGTCCAAGTTTGGGAGATTCTTGCACAACCGGCGGAGTTACCCCCGGCACGGGCGAGACGCCCGAGCCACTGTTTACTTCTGCCTTTTGCCTTTTGCCTTCTGCATTTTCCAACTGTTCCCAAACTGCTTTGGCGCTGGGCGGACGTTTCTCCGGTGCTTTATCGAGGCAGGCCAGCAGCACAGCGCACACATCCGCCGGGACGGGATTCTCCAGGCCCAAGGCTTGCAGGCGCTCCGCCAAGGGTGGCACCGGCATTTCCAGCATCACCGCCAGCATCGCCGCCGGATGGGCCGTATAGGGCGGCTCACTGGTCAGCAATTCATACAACGTTGCCCCCAGCGAATAGACATCATCCGTCACCGCCGGGCGCTCGCCCTGCAGTTGCTGCAAGCTCATGTATGCCGGCGTCCCACTGCTGGCAGATTGCACCGATACCCGGTTGACCGACTGATGCACCACCGCCGCTATCCCAAAATCCGCCAGTTTCAGCCGCTCCTTGCCATCCAACATCAAGTTCCCCGGCTTCAGGTCTCGGTGGATCACGCCTTCCAAGTGCGCATAGTGCAGCGCCTCGCACAATTGCTGTACCCAAGGCCGAAGCGTGGCCCAGCGGAGCACCCGGTTGGGTTGGTCACAGCGCAGTTCCGCCAGATTCCGCCCCGCCACATATTCCATCGCCACAAAGGGCAGTTCCCCCGGAAACGCGTGGAATTCATAGATCCCAACGATATGGGGATGGTGCAGTTTGCGGGCCTTGGCAGTTTCCCGCTTCAGGGCGTCAATGGCAGTCGCATCCGTCCGCAACAAGGGAGAGATGAACTTAAGGGCCACCGATTCGTGCAAGGTCTCATCCTGCGCCAGCCAGACCTGCCCCATGCCGCCCTGCCCGAGCAATCGCTCCAGCACAAAGCGCCCCGCTCCGACCGTTTGGCCGGAAACAAAGCCTGCATTGCCAAGGGGACTTGCCATGTACGGGGAGAGTAAGGGAAATGGGCGGGCATGGGAAAGCGAAAAAAACGGAGCGAATGAAACGTTTGGGCCGGAAACTGCCAAACCGTCATTCCGAAATCCGAAATCCGAAATCCGAAATCAAGTCCCTCTCCACCCGCGTTCGCGCTGCGCCTCCAGCACGGCTTTGCGTGCCAGCGCCACATTCTCCTCCACCTGCCAGTCGAACATGCCGGCCAGCACAAAATCCGCGCCGTTATTGAACGCGTGCGGAAAGGCCACCGCCGGCGGAATCGCGCCCGCCGCCATCACTTTAAATGCGATCCAGGGCTTTTTGACATCCGCAAAGAACTCGATGACCTCCTGTGGATTATTGCACCAGCAATTATCATAGTTGCCTAGCCCCCATTTGCCGGTCTCAGCGGCACTGCGCGGAGCGGTGGGGTATTTGTTCCCGTGCAGGGTCTTGACGTAAAAATCCGCCGGCACGCCGGCTTGCTCGCAGCGTTTGATGACTTCCAGGCCATGCGCGCCGACGCCTGCAATGCCGCCCTGGCGTTGCACCAGTTCGACCGATTTGGCGATCACATCCACCCGGTCCTCCTCCACCATTTGCTCGGCGACATGTCCCTGCATGTGTACGCCGCAGGCCCCCATATCCATCGCCTTCTTGAAATACACGAGGTCAAAATTCTCCCCCAGCTTGGCCTGGGCAATCCACTTCATTTTCCCGCCGCGCTTCCAGTGCTTTTCCAAAAAGACATTTTCATCCCAGACCGGAGTATTCACGCAGTTGATGCCGAGCGATTCCGCGAGCGCCAGGGTTTCCAAAATTTTCGCCTCGGTATTGTAACGGCGCATGAGTTGGGAAACGTACCGTAAGTCCCGCGCGTGCGCGTAGCCGGCCAGCAAGTTTCCGCCCAGCATCAATCGGCTGAGTTCCACCTTGCCGATTTTCCCCATGGGGAGTGATTCCTGTTGGGGAGGCTGCGGCGGCAGAGCGTCGCCGACTGGAGCAGAGGCGGCCTGCGCCGGGGTGGCATTGGCGCAAAGCGCCATCGTTGCGGCCGAGGCAAACGCCGTGCCTTTGACAAAATCCCGCCGGTTGACACGTGTTGGCATGATGAATTGGCTGTGGGGCTACGATTCGCCTTGGTTGTTCTTCAGGTCATCTTCGAGCATGGACACCACGTCCTTGAATTTGGGGACATTGTCGGGGTTGACGGCCATGAGAGTTTGATGCGCCTTCAGCGAGGCGCGAATCAGCTCCGTTTTGTCCGGCACGCCCTGACCGCACTGGATTTCCTCAAATTTTCCCTGCTGCCAGTCGCCCGTGTCCGCGAGGGGAAACCGTTCCGCGATACCCAGGTTGTCCAACAGTGTGCGGATACGATCCGTCGGATGGTATAAGAGGATGGCGGCGGGCGGGTTCGAGGCGGGCTGCTCGGCGAGGCGCTCATTAAACGCCGCCAAGGTGCCCAGAAAGGTGCTATCCATGGTCAGGCATTGGTCCAGATCCAGAATGAAACGGCGGCTGCCCTGCTCAGCGCAATCTTCCAGCAGATGTTGAAAATCCACACTGATGGCGCAGGTAGCCCGTCCCGCAATGCGGATACAGACGCCTTGCTCCGTCACACTCACACCCAATCTGCCTGACGACTCTTTCATAATCAACAACCCCTTAATATTCGCCCCGGTAATGGATTTGGTCAAGAACGGGAATGAAGATTTCAGCGGACGCGTCCCGGCGGCTGCCCGGCAATTGCCATCACCGTTTGTTGCAGCACAATGGCTTCATCCGCCCCCGAGGTGACCAGTTTGATATTGCACTGGAGCAGCAGGTTCATTGCGCGCACCAGTTCATCCGAGGTGTAGTTTTGGGATTGCTGTGCGGCGCGAAACAGCACGTACGGGTTGGTGGCCAGGGGGCTGAACTCCTTTTGCGCGGCGAATTTTTCCGCCGGCAACCGTTCCAGTTGGGCCTTAAACGGACCGTAACTACTGGTGGGCGACAACAGTTTCTCGCGCATCGCTTCCTTCATGAACAGCATCGCCCGCACCTTGGAAATCAGCCCATACAACATCCCGACTTCGCTTTTCTTTTTATCAAACTGCATGGCCCACAATTCCTCGTCGAGGGTGCGCAGCAGTTTCGGCAGGTTGCGGTCGCCCAAGGCGTCGCCCAAGGCAAAGGCGCGCGCCTGCTTGTTCTGGCTGACGACGGCCAACACATCACGCAACCCAATCTGTTTGCGGTCACCCACGTATAGGGAAAGCTTCTCCGCCTCGCTGGTGAGTTGGCGCAGGTTGGGCCCGACGCGGGTCACCAGTTCCGCCAGTGCTTCCTCGGCAATTTCCTTGTTCCGGGTCTGGATTTCCTTGAAGACATGTCGCTCGGCCTGGTCGGCCCAGTCCTTGGTTTCCAAGCTGAGCCCGGCAAACACTTCCACCGTCCCGTTTTTCTCGATGGTTTTATAAAAACTCTTGCGCTTATCCACCTTCGCGGCGCTGATCAGCAGGCGCACGTTGTCCCATTTGAACACCTTCAAGTCTTCGCCCAAGGCGGACAGGTTTTCGGTGATGGTAGCCGAACCGGCCGTACGGTCATCGCCCAGAAAGGTGCAATCCTTGAACCAGACCACTTTGCCGCCGCCAAAAAACGGCAAGGTATTCAGCGCTTCGCGCAGCCGGCGCAGGCAACGCACCGCCTCATCCACCGTATTGGCGCCGGCCTCCACGATTTCGTGGTCCATGCCCCCCAGTTCCTGGCACCATTGGTCAAAGAGCGCCCGGGCACGCTGGCGCACATTGTAATCGTCATCCCCGTGGATCAGGGCCAGGGGATTGCTGGTTTTGGTGGAAGCGACGGCCATGGTTGAAGCAGGGCTAAAGCAACGGTTTATTCCGGCTCGTTGCCCGGCTCATCGGAGGGATGATTCAGTTTCTGCAACACCTCGGACATGTCTTCCACCTGGCTGAAGAGCGCGGCGGTGACAAAGATGGGGCGTTTCTGGGCGGCGGCGAGCGCCAGGCAATCAGAAGGGCGCGCGTCCAATTCCACGATTTTTCGGCCCAGTTCATTCTGCTGTTGCAGGATCAGCCGGGCGAAATACGTGCTGCTTTGCAGCTTGGTGATGACCACGCGTTCCACCGAGATGCCGAAGCCCTTGAACATGTTCAGCATCAGATCGTGCGTGAGCGGGCGTTCCTTGGTGGTATCGCGCATGAACATGCCGATGACCGCGCCCATGTTCAACTCGACCTGGATGATAAACACCTTCTGGTCATTGCCGATGAAGATCGCGCAGCCACTGTTGGATGGCACGATTCCGCGTATCTCGACCGCTATGACTTCGTTATTCATGCGGGGCAATTTAGCCTCCTGCCAGGAAAAATACAAGAATATGATGATGGCCTCCTAAAAGCAGATGAATAAGCCGTTCCATTTCACCCTGCCATGGGTGACTTCCCATTGACCACGCCGCCTCTCCATGCAGGTGGAGTAGCATAGCAGCCGATGGAAGAAGATTGGATTTAGGAGGCTTCTTCAATCACCCAGGCACGTGCCAACCGCACGCGCACTTTCAATCCACGGATGATGCAGCGGCACATCCTTGCGCGTGCCTGCCACATCCTTGATGGCCACGGGGTACACGCCATCGCCGCGCGCGGCAATCATGACGCCAAAAACGCCTTGCTGGATAAACTCCACGCAGGCTGTGCCCAGCCGCGTCGCCAAAAGCCGATCCACGGCGGATGGAGTTCCGCCCCGCTGAACGTACCCAAGAATGGTCACGCGGGATTCCAGGCCCGTCAGCGCTTCAAGCTGGCCGGAAAGCCGCAAGGTGTTCCCCGTATGTTGCCGATCCAAGGCGGCCAATTCCGCCTTGGCTTTCAAGAGTTCCGCCTGGGAACCGGCGCGTGCCTTGCGTTGCTTGGCCTGCTTGAAGCGGTTGGCATCCTCGCGGGCCAGCGCCCCCTCAGCCACCGCCACAATGGAGAAATTGGTTCCCTTTTCGCTGCGGCGGCGAATCGCCTTCGCGATTTTTTCCACGTCATAAGGAAGCTCGGGAATCAGGATAACGTCCGCCCCCCCCGCAATCCCGGCTCCCAAGGTCAACCAGCCGGCTCGATGTCCCATGACTTCCGCAACAATAATGCGGTGATGGCTGTGCGCCGTGCTGTGGAGCCGGTCAATCGCTTCGGTCGCGATCCCCAAGGCGGTGTCGAAACCAAAACTGGTGTCGGTCAAGGCAACGTCGTTATCAATGGTCTTGGGCAGGGTGACGACGTTTAGCCCTTTTTCGACCAGCCGAAGGGCATTTTTTTGCGTGCCACCGCCGCCGATGCACACGAGCGCATCCAGGCGGCTTTTCTTGAAGTTCCTGATGATGACATCCCGCAGATCGCACACTTTGCCATCCACTTCATGACGATGCGGCTTGATGCGGCTCGTCCCCAGAATGGTGCCGCCCACGGTCAAAATACCCGCGAGCGCGGTTTTATCCAGCCGCAGAGTGTGATTATTGATCAAACCCAGGAAACCATCGCAAATACCAATGACTTCAATGCCGTGTCCCAACGCCGCTTTCCCAACACCGCGCACGGCGGCATTGAGGCCGGGACAATCGCCGCCAGCGGTCAGAATTCCGATTCGCTTTATTTTCATAGGCACCTTTTTCCGGGTGAATTGAACATGGGGGAACAGGATAATAGCAACGGTCCCGATTGCCAATCTCATTATTATCAATTCACCAATTGCATTCTCTATTTGCTTGCACAATCCCGACCACCAATTACTCTTCGTATGAAGTATGGGCGCGCGCATAAAAAAGGCAAAACCGACTGGCAACGTCGAAGACGGGGCTATGGTCGTTTCGCCAGCCAGGAACGCCACCCTGGCCTCCGATTCCGGGCAAAATCCCCATCCACCATCCGCTGCCACCGCACCGCGTGAAAGTACGGATTTTATTCCAGAGAAAGAAGCCATGCATTACGATGGCGATTCCGCCGTCAAACTCTACCTGCGCGAGATTGGACAGGTCAAATTATTGACCGCCCAAGAAGAAATTGACCTGGCGGCACGCATCAAACGCGGTGATAAAAAAGCGCGGGAAGCCATGATCAAGGCTAATCTGCGTTTGGTGGTTAAAATCGCCCATGACTACGAAAATCTGGGACTGCCGCTGCTGGACCTCATCAGTGAAGGGAATCTGGGGCTCATCAAAGCGGTCGAGCGGTTCGATCCCGCCAAGGGCGGCAAACTCTCCACGTATGGCGCCTGGTGGATCAAGCAAGCGATCAAACGGGCGTTGGCCAACCAATCCAAGACCATCCGCCTGCCCGTGCATTTGGTGGATAAAATTGGCCGCATGCGGCGGGTGGCAACCCGAATGCAGGAAGAGCTGAGCCGCGAACCCACCGATGAAGAGCTGGCCGGAGAAATGGGGGTTCCAACGCGCCGGGTGACCCAGTTGCGATCTGCCGGGATGCGGCCCACCTCGTTGGACGCGCCCATTAGCAATGACGATACCAATACCTATAGCGACGTAATCGCGGACGAACAAGCCGACGACCCGTCCGACCAATTGGAGGAACATGGCCTCAGCGACATGTTGCGCGAAATGGTCAAAACCCTGCCGCCACGGGAAGCTGAAATCCTTAGCTACCGGTTTGGCCTTGATGGCGGCCCGGAGCGAACACTGGAAGACGTCGGCGTCAAATTTGCCGTTACCCGCGAACGCATCCGGCAAATCCAAAACATCGCCCTGCGCAAATTGCGGAAAATGATAAATAAGCTGGATAATAAATCGGATTAACCTCAATCTCCACGCATGAGCAATATTACTGCTGTTGAAATTGCCCGACATATTCGCACGGTGCCAGACTTCCCCAAGCCTGGCATTCAGTTTAAGGACATTACACCGGTCCTGTCCGATGCGCGCCTGTTTGCCGCCAGCATTGAATTACTTACCGCCAATTTTGCACCGGGAAGCGTGGATGCCATCGTCGGGATTGACGCCCGTGGGTTTATCTTCGCCGCCGCCGCCGCCATGCGCCTGCAAGCCGGCTTTGTGCCGGTGCGCAAAAAAGGCAAGTTGCCCTATCAGACCATCGAGCAAAGCTACGATTTGGAATACGGCTCCAATACCATTGCCATTCATGTAGATGCGTTGAAACCCGGCGACAAAGTGCTGTTGATTGACGATCTGCTGGCCACCGGCGGTACCGCCGCCGCCGCCGTTCATCTGGTGCAAAAAATCGGTGCCGAAATCCTGCAAGTGGGATTCCTGATCGAACTCAGTTTCCTGAAAGGCCGTGAGAAGCTCCCCGGTCTGCCGATCCAATCACTGGTCATCTACTGAGCAAGCCAATGCGACTTGGTGAACAAGTCCGTGAACAGCCGGTTAGTTGATGGTGAATTCCCAGTGTAGAACTCCTGACACTTTTGTCTGTTGCACGGCGACCAATTCAGGTTTGCTTTCCCCTTATTCATGGACACAGAAATGACAGCAGTGAATGCCGGACCGGGTGACGATTCCAAGCGTCCACCCCGCAATCAAGGCAATGGCAGAAGAATGGGCGCTCCGTCCGCTGCGGTGGATCGCCTGCCGCCGCATTCCATTGAAGCGGAGCAAGGCGTGCTCGGTTGCATCATGCTGGCCCCCAACGAATGCATTGGTGATTGCATTACCAAATTCAAGAGCCAGACCAAGGTGTTTTACGATCTTCGCCACCAGGTTATCTACGAAATGCTGGTGGAGATGTATGATCAGAAGGAGGCGATTGACACCCTCACCCTGTTCCAGCGCCCCAAGGACAAGCAGCAGGTGGAAATGGTGGGTGGTCTGGCCTACCTGGCCTCCCTGCCCGAAAAAGTTCCTTCCGCCGCCAATCTCATGTATTATGCCGAGATTATCTGGGAGAAATCTCTGCTTCGCAAAATGCTCCGCACCTGTACGGATATCGTTGGGGAAATCTACGATTTTGAAGGGGAAGTGGACCGCTTGCTGGACACGGTGGAAACCCAGATTCTGCGGCTGAGCGAAGAACGGGTGGAGCAGGATTCCAACAGCATCAAGGACTTGGTGCATAAGGCCATTGATCAGATCGAACATTATCACCAAAACCAAGGCATCCTCGAAGGCATTCCGACCGGATTCAGCGATCTGGACAAAATGACCAGCGGATTGCGCGCCGGGGAAATGATCGTCATTGCCGCCCGCCCCAGCATGGGCAAGACCTCCCTGGCAATGAACATCGCGGAACATGTGGCGGTGGATCACAAACTGCCAGTCGGGGTATTCAGCTTGGAAATGACCGCCGCTTCCCTGGTCATGCGGCTCCTCTGTTCCCGGGCCCGAATCAATCTGCGGAAAATCCAGGGGGGGTTCATCAACGAGTTGGATTTTACCCGCCTGACGACTGCCGCCGGCCAGTTGTCCGGTTCCCCATTGATTATTGACGACACCTCGGGATTATCCATCTTGCAGTTGCGTGCCAAAGCCCGCCGGATGCACCAACAATACGGAATCAAGCTTTTAGTGATTGACTACTTGCAACTGCTCCATTCTACTGCGCAGCGTGCGAAGGACAACCGGCAACAGGAGATTGCCGATATTTCCAACGGCATCAAAGCCTTGGCCAAGGAATTGAAGATGCCGGTGATTGTTCTGAGCCAGTTAAATCGCGAATTGGAAAAGAATAAAGGGCGCAAGCCGCAACTGTCTGACTTGCGCGAATCAGGTGCTATTGAGCAAGATGCCGACTTGGTGGGATTGCTGTACGCTCCCAGTTCGGAAGATGAAGAGTCCGAGCAGCCGGCAGATGGCGATTGCCGGGCGGTGAACCTGTTGATAGCCAAGCAGCGCAACGGGCCGACCGGTGATGTGCATCTGACCTTTTTGCGTGGAATAACGCGGTTTGAAAACGCCTCCAAGGTCAGCGCGGAGGATATGCATTAAGAATGTTTAAATTATATCGAGTCATTTTGTCATTGGCCCTGCTAACCGCATGGGTGACGGGGATGAATTATGCCCACGCACAAATGGGGCCAAAGGTGCTCAAGATTGAAGTGCGAATCCTCGAACCCGCCAACACCAGCGAGTCCCTGATCCGCACGCATATTCGTATCAAGGAAAGCGACGAGTTCAACCAGATCAACGTGGATGACGATATTCGTAACCTGTATGGCATCGGGTTTTTCCAAAAAATTCAGGTCAACTACGACTATAAGCCGGAAGGCGTCATTCTCACCTATGTTATTGAGGGCAAACCGCGCGTGACGGAAGTCAAATTAACCGGGAATAAAAAATACTCCGACAGCAAGTTGTTGAAGAAAATAACGACCAAGGTGGGCGACCCGCTCGATCATCGCAAACTCTTCAATGACAAACAGGAATTACTGAAGCACTACGAAAAGTCGGGCTATCACCAAACCAAAATCGAGGTGAAGACGTATTCCGAGGAAGGCAGTGGCCGCGCCCGGGTCACCTTTGAAATCAATGAAAGTCCTAAAATACGAATCCAACAAGTGGAATTCGACGGCGCGCACGCTTTCAAGACCAGCAAATTGAAAAAAGAGGTCAAAACCAAACGCCGTTGGTTTTTCTCCTGGCTGACCGGCAGCGGTCGCCTGAAGGACGACGTCTTGGATGAGGATAAAGAGAAGTTGACCGAGTTTTATCAAAATGCCGGTTACATTGACTTTGATCTCAAGGAAGCCAAAGCCTACCCGACCGGGCCAAAGACCGTGGTGGTTAAGTTTACCTACGAGGAAGGCCGCCAATACAAGGTGGGCAGCATCACCTTTACGAACAATACGGTTTTTCCCACGACCGAACTCGCCTCTGTACTGAAAATGAAGGAAGGGAACATTTTTAACCCCAAGACCCTGAACGAGGACGTGGAGGCGCTGAAAGATAAATGCGGCACCAAGGGATATATTGAAGCCGTAGTGGTGCCCATCAAGCGTCCCAACGTGGAAAAGGGGACCATGGATATGATTTACCTCCTTGAGGAAGGTAAACAGTTTCGCATTGAAAAGGTGGAAATCCGCGGTAACAACAAGACCAAAGATAAAGTCATTCGCCGCGAACTCGCGGTGGTGCCGGGGGAAATCTTTGACATGGTTCGGGTGAAAACCAGCAAAAAGCGTTTGGAAGGTCTGAGTTACTTTGAAAAAGTGGATACCGCCCCCGAGCCTAGTGATAGCGGTGTGGAAGATCGCCGCAACCTGGTGGTTTCAGTGGATGAAAAAGCCACCGCTCACTTCACTTTGGGCGCAGGTTTCAGTTCCGTCACCAGCTTGGAAGGTTACGTGGAATTCACCCAAGGTAACTTTGATCTATTCAATCCGCCGCGCTTTACCGGTGGCGGCCAAAAGCTGCGTCTGCATGCCACCGTCGGCCTGTTGCGCCAGGATTATCAGGTTTCCTTTATCGAGCCCTGGTTCATGGAACGCAAACTGCAGTTGGGCATTGACCTGTATCATCGCGCGTTAAACTACGTGAGCCGCCAAGGCTATTACGACGAACGGCGCACGGGATTCAAGCTAAGCCTGCAACGCGCTTTGGGCAGTGACTATCTTATTGGCTCAGTCTATTATAACCTGGAACGCGTGGGTCTCGTCAATGTATCCGATCAAGCTCCGTCCATCATCAAGGACGAGGTTAAATATGGCGAGTATCGGGTCGTTTCAAAACTCGGCGGAACCTTGGCCTATGACACCCGTGATCACAACCTGAATCCCACCAAGGGACACCGGTCCGTCCTGCTCGGCGAATTCGCTGGTTTGGGTGGCGATACCAAATATTACCGGTTGGAATTGCGCCACGCGCAATACATCAAAGGCCTGTTTGAAGGGCATCTGTTGGAATTATCGGCCCAAGCAGGTGCCATCGCCCCATACGGCGACAGTCCCAAGGATCAAAAGGTGCCGTTATTTGATCGCTATTTCTTGGGTGGACTTTCCACGCTGCGCGGTTTTAATTTTCGCGATATTGGTCCGCATGAACCGCAACAGGGCGAACCCATTGGGGGACAGACATTCTGGTTTGGCTCGGCGGAATACTATATTCCCATTGTGGATCGTCTTAAATTTGCGTTGTTTTATGATATTGGCAACGCGTACGAGCAGCCATGGAGTCTTCATACCACTTCATCAAGCCGCCAGCAGGTTTTTTATAATACACAGGGTGGCCGACGGATTGCCTACCTGAGAAATTGGGGCGACCAGGCGGCATTTTACGACAACTGGGGCCTTGGGCTGCGCCTGGATTCCCCGCTGGGACCGTTGCGCTTTGATTTTGGTTTCCCAATTCATTCCGATCAATACACTGGAGGAAATATGAAATTCCAGTTCAGCGTGGGTTGGGTTCGCGACTTTTGATTTAACAAATAAATAATCGTACTATGAAAAACATGAAAACCCTGTGGGTCTCCCTGACATTACTGATCGGCTTGGCTGCAGCCAACGCGCAATCCCCAAAAATCGTGGGCATCGAGTTCCAAAAGCTGTTTAACGGCTATTGGAAAACCGCCCAAGCCACCAACAAACTGCAAATCCAGTTTAACGACATCGAACGGGAACGGACCGCTATCCGCCAACAATTCAAAAAGGCGGAAGATGAATACAAAACCTTGCAGGAAAGCGCCAACGATCAGGCCATCTCTGCCGAACAACGCGACAAGCGCAAAAAGCTGGCGGAGGAAAAGCTGGGCGAATTGCGCCAGATCGAAGCGGCGTTTCAACAGTTTAACCAGAACGCCGAAGTCAATTATCGCGAAACGCAGGACCGCATGGTGCGCAACATTGTCAAAGAATTGCGCGAGGCCGTGACCGCCAAAGCCAAAGGTGCCAATTATTCCCTGGTGGTCAACCTCTCCGTGGATGCCATTCTCTACAGCAGCATGGAAGACATCACCGATGTCCTGTTAAAGGACATCAATGCCAAGGCGCCACCGGGAGCATTTGAGATCAAACCGGCTGCTGAAACCAAGCCGGATGTCAAAGAAGAGAAAAAATAGCTGTCCGCTGCCGTTGGTAAGGTAATTTAAAAACCCGCCCTTTGGGCGGGTTTTTTTGCACCCGGTTCGCGCATCAGTTGTGAACGCGGGAGCTTGATCCCTCATGGACTTGCTAAACATCTACCGTTCGTAGTGGTAGCGTCAAAGGACAAGTAATTTCCGCCGACTTTGCCGGTCACCCTTGGCGGTTCCGCGGCAACCGCACCGTCACCACAGTTTGCGTTCCCGGTTCTGATTCAATCTGAATCGTTCCGCCATGCGCGTCCACGATCCAACGGGCGATGCTCAACCCCAGGCCGCAACCCTCCACTTGCTGGCTGTGACTGGCGTCCCCGCGGAAAAACGGCTCAAAAATGCGCGGCAGCACAGCGGCGGGAATGCCCGGCCCGGTATTGGCAATGCTCAACACCGCTGTGGCCTCATCTTGCCGCAAGTTAACCCACACCTTCCCGTCCGGTTGGTTATATTTCACGGCATTATCGCAGAGGTTCAGAAGCAACTGACGCAAACGATGGCGGTCCCCGGTGACGTTCAAGGAATCACAGTGGCCCAGCTCCACCTTGATCGCGTGCGGTGTGGCCAGACTCTGAGCATCACTGCACGCCTCCCGCACCAGGTCGTTCAAACTAATCGCCGCCTTCGCCAGTGACACCTGACCAGCGTCCGCCTTGGTAAGCAAGGTCAACCCGTCCACAATCTTCGTCAACCGCTGCACTTCATCCAACTGGCTTTCCAACCGCGTCCGGTCGGCGGCGGAAAGTTCCTTTTGCCCAAGCCAGGTTTCCAGTTCCGCATGGATCACTGTCAGGGGGGTCTTAAGTTCATGTGAGGCGTGCAGGGTGAATTCGCGAATGCGGTTGAACGAATCATCCAACCGTCCCGTCATGGCGTTGAAAACCTCGGTCAAACGATCCAATTCGTCACCGCTGCCGGTCGGCGGCAATCGTTCCCGCAAATTATGTTCGGTGAGGCGTTCCGCCGCGAGGGTAAGCGCGGTGACTGGTTCCAGCGCCTTGCGCATCAACCACCAGCCACCGCCCAAAGCCAGCGCCAGCGCTGGCACACCGCACCAAAGCAAAATTTCCACGAGATCACCCAGAGTATTCTCATCCGATTCGTCGCCTGCATTGGCTTTTTGCGTAACGGCGGGCCGTAACCCGTCACGCTGCGGTTCCAGCACATATTCGTTATAACTCAACAGCCCCATGGCGAGCAGGGCTACGAGGAGCACGACGGAAAACCATAATGTCAAACGGGTGCGAATTTTCATGGGATATCATGGACCCGGTAACCCAGCCCGCGCACGGTATGCAGTAATTTTGGCTCATGCCCGGCGTCAATTTTTTCCCGCAGCCGCATGATATTCACATCCACCAGGTTGCTGCCGGGATCAAAATCATAGTCCCAGACCTTTTCCAGAATTGCCATCCGGCTGCAGATTCGCCCGGCGGAGCGCATCAGGAATTCCAACAGACGATACTCCCTGGCGGTCAGTTCGATCTGCGCCATGCCGCGCCGCACCTCCCGTGTGACGGTGTTCAACGTCAAATCTGCGACCCGTAAAATGGCCGGTTTTGATTCTCCACCACGCCGCCCGAGTGCTCGCACCCGTGCCACCAGTTCGGCAATGACAAATGGCTTGGCCAGATAATCATCCGCCCCGGCATTCAAACCTGCCACCCGTTCATTCACTTCGCCGCGCGCGGATAGCATCAGGACCGGTATGCCCACGTGCTGCTCCCGCAGTTGTCGCAAAATGCTCAAGCCATCCCGCCCCGGCAGCATGATGTCCAAAACCAAAGCGTCAAAGGGCGTGGTCCGCGCCGCCAGCAGACCGGTTTCGCCGTCGTGACAGACATCCACGGCGAATTCTTCCGCCTGCAACGCCTTGCGGATGAAGGCAGCGGTTTTTTTATCATCTTCGATGACCAGCACGCGCATGGGACGAGATTAAAACCTTGCGGGGCGCAAGGCGAGCTTTCTTGTCTGCCTCCGCGATCTACTTGCTGCGGTCAGCATTGACCAGACGTTTGGCCATTTCGGACAGGTCTTTATAGGCTTCGGCAAAGGCGTCGGCATTCACCTTGTCCATGGCATCTTGGGCCACTGTTTCAATAAGGACCAACCGACTCACAATGAGCGGTAAATCGTCAAGGTTGGGATTTTCTGGATCGGAGATGCCGTCCTCGTTCAAGTCCTCGATCAAATCCTTCCGTTCATTAGCCGGCAAGCTTGCGTCATTGATGGCTTCATACCAATACTGTTCCGCTGCTGCATCGGTCCCAACAAACGCCAGCGCGGTCCGGGCCATTGGGTCTTTGATTGGTTCTTTGACCGGACGGGTCCCCTGCCCGGCTGAGGTTCCAGGCTTCGGCGCGGACTGGCTTGCCTTCGCAACCTTGGTTGGCATGATTGGGTTGTTAGCTGGAAGAGCGGAATCGGGCAATGGAACAACGTCTGCTGCCGACGCAGGCGCTGAAACCTGTGCTGCCGCTGGTTTAGGCGCCGCCGGGCGGATGGACGAAAACCCCTTATCCGCTTCGGCTTTTGGCCAGATCATGAACGTCCCCGCCACACCGCATATCACCGCCGTCACAACCGTCACTCGCACAAATGCATTCATAGGAATATCCTTGAGGGGAGATCAGTAAATTTCGATCCAAAAACGCGTACCTTTATTTTTTCTCCTTTTCGTCCTTTTCCTTCTCTTTGGCTTGCGCTTCCGGTGTTTCCTTTTCCACGGAAACCACTTCGCCAGTCATGGCATCCACCAATACTTCGGTGATGTCCTTTGTGCCAGGGGTGGCAATATCAAACGACCAGACGAGCTTTCCCTTTTCCTTTTCGATTTCGCTTTCCTTGATCGTCCCGCCGGGTGCTTTGCCCAAGGCAATCTTTTCGGCATCGGCCCTGGTAACTTTTGCCTGGGCGGTCAGTTCAGCCTGACTTTGCTTGGCAGTGGCACACGCACTCAAGAAACAGGCGCATACTCCCGCACATAACACGGAAACAATAATAATGTTTTTTATTTTCATATTTTTTTCCGGGTACTGCCCGGTCACGAATAGTCCAGCCGATCACCATGACAGGCTGATGACAGCACCATGACAATCATGTCATGTAATTTCAGCCATTCAATTTCAGTTCGACATAAAGACGCCGACACGGCAGCATAACTCCATGCAACAGCGTTTTCTGGGCATTGAAATTGGCGGGACGAAACTGCAAATCGTGGTAGGCGATTCGCAGGCGGCCATCCTGGCGCGGCATCGTTATCAGGTGGCGTTGGCCAAAGGCGGCAACGGCATCCGTGCCCAAATCCGCAAGGCCCTGCCGGGGTTGTTGAAAGCGCATTCGCCGCTCGCCATCGGCGTGGGATTCGGCGGACCGGTGGATTGGCGGAGCGGGCGGATTTGCTGTTCGCATCAGGTGGCCGGTTGGGCGGAGTTTGAATTGGGAGCGTGGTTGCAGTCACTGGCAAAGGTGCCGGTGCGGGTGGAGAACGACTCGAACCTGGCGACGCTGGGCGAGGCCACCCTCGGCAGTGGCAAGAGCTTTAACCCGGTGTTTTACACCAATGCCGGCAGCGGCGTGGGAGGCGGATTGGTCGTCAGCGGGCAGATTTACCACGGGGCCACGCCAGGTGAGGCGGAACTCGGGCATGTGCGGTTAAACAAGCGCGGAACGATTGTGGAACAGCGCTGTTCGGGTTGGGCGGTGGACCGGCGCATCCGGGAGTTGAAAACGCGCCGGGTGAAGAGTTCGCTTTGTGATTGGATCGGCGAACAACCGGGCGGCGAGGCTCGCCATTTGGCGCGTGCCTTGGACAGCGGGGATAAGGCGGCCCAAAAGATCCTTCGCGCCACCGCCGATGACTGGGCCTTTGCCCTCTCGCACGTGGTGCATCTCATTCACCCGCAGGTGATCATTCTGGGCGGCGGGTTGTCCCTCATTGGCGAACCGTTGCGCGCAGCAGTGGCGCTGGCGTTGCCGCGTTATGTGATGGCCGCGTTTCAGCCGCCACCCCCCATCAAACTGGCCGGCTTGGGCGAAGATTCCGTACCCGTGGGCGCATTGGTGCTGGCCGCCACCACCGAATTGTGTTGCCAAGGACGCAATAACACGTTGTAAAAGAACTGTGCCACGACAACCGCGCATTCAATTCCCAGGCGCCCTGTATCACCTCGTGAACCGGGGCGACCGCGACGAAGCGATCGTCCATACGGACGAGGATCGCCAACGTTTCCTGGAGACCCTTGGCGAGGCGTGTGCCAAGACCGGCTGGATTGTCCACGCCTTCTGCCTGTTACCGGATGAATTCCAATTGGTGGTGGAAACTCCACAGCCCAACCTGGTGGATGGGATGAAATGGTTTCTCGGCACTTACACCATCCAATTCAATCGCCGGCACCGGATCAAAGGTCATCTATTTAGCGGGCGCTATCGCTCGCTGGTGATTGATGCGGTGGGGGATTACCTGCGCCGGGTATGCGATTACGTTCACCTGGCCCCGGTGCGTGCCGGACTGGTAATGGAGCGGGAACCGTTATGCACGTTCGCCTGGAGCAGCCTGGCCCAATGCCTGCAATCCCCCGAACAACGCGTGCCCTGGTTCCCGGCGGCCAGACTTTTCCAGCAGGCTGGTTTGAGCGACGATGCCGCCGGGCGCGCTGCCTTTGAAAAAACCATCGAGCAACGCCGGGAAACCTTCCGCGCGGAGGAATGGAACCACATCCGGCGCGGCTGGTGTTTTGGCAGCGCGGAGTTCCGGTATCATTTATTAAAGCTCGCGCAAAATCCCGAGGCCGGTTTCACTGTGCCACGCAAGGAAGCCGGTCCCGTCAAGGCGGAGGAAATGCTGGCCCAACAACTTGCCGCGCTGGGATGGACAGAACAAGACTTGAAGACACGGGCCAAGGGGGACCCGGTGAAGATTAGTTTGGCCAGACGGTTGCGCGAGGAAACCACGGTGAGCCTAAAATGGGTGGCCAACCGGTTGCGGCTGGGCACCTGGACGTACCTGGCTAATAATCTGTACGCCGAGATAGACCTTAAGCCGAAACCGCCGCCCCGCAAACGCGGACGCAAACCCAAGCCGAAGCCTTCCCCAGAATCCCCGGTTACACCGAAACCCAAAAGGGCCTTGGCTTCACCACCGGCTGTCATCCCTGAACCGACCGAGTCTTCCCCGTTCGGAGTTCCGGACCCATCAGGTTCCGACCCCGCCCCCAAAGTGGAAATACCAACTCCCGCGCCTGCTCCAGAACCCGCACCCGAGGCTACCAATACCGGCCCGGAAGAATTGCCGGTGTACTGTTTATAACGGTCATTCGTCCGCCGAAATACTATCGGACATGATGGCCAACCGAATGCGGCGTTCGGCTTCCATGTCCCAGTCAGGACGCAGCGGGGCAGCCCAGAAAGTCAACCGGCCCTCCAAATAACTACGCGCCCCGGTCGCTTCAGCCGGAAGTCGGGCAGTCCAGATATTGGCTAATAGCGAGTGCAAAATCTGCTTTAACAAGACGTGGTTTTGACGACGGAACATCCGTAGCGTCCGGGCATCCGGGGTTGCGCCAGCACAGAGATAATCAAGTGCTTTGCGTTGACGAATGGCTTCCTCAACGTTTTGGGAGCCGTAAATGCCCATGGCATGAGCGCAAGCAAGCAAACTCAGGAGCATCTGGGGCCGATACGAGCCGGAAGCGGTGACAAAATTAGGCAGAGATTCAGCCAGCAGCGTCCGCTCCACTGCTTTCAGTACCTTGCGCACCAAGTCAGAGTCACCCAGCAAAGCAGTCACGTCCTCGGGCAATAAACCCGAGGACCGATCATTTGTATTCATATTCAGCATTGTCAGCCTTTCCGCTTTCAAGCCAACCATTTCATTCGTTATCATCGGGGGTAAGCTAAACCCAGTATGCTACAAACATGTGACAGCTAGGTTAATGTCTGGTGTTATCGGCAAGAGCTAACCCAACGCATTTCCTCGCATTGCGCACCGCGTCACCGCCGGGTTGAAGAGAATGGCCGGCCTTATCCCGATTTTCTTTTATTCCAAGATTGGCTTCCGCCCGGTTTCACAATTATATTCGCCGGGTGTTGATTGAATTGACCAATACCTTGATTGCCGGCAACAAGTTATCGGATGGCGAAGTCGCGCTCGCCGTCCAGGGCTTGACGGATGAACGGCTTTCCGCCGAGGTGAAGGCCGGCTTCCTCACGGCGCTGGCCAATAAGGGCGAGTCACCTGCGGAACTCGCAGCGTTTGCCGGCGCGCTGCGCGAGTTGTCCATTTTCATCCCGTTGGATGCGGCGACACGGCAACGGGACATTCTGGATGTCTGCGGAACTGGGGGTGACCGGTTGCACACGTTCAACATTTCCAGCACGGTGGCGATTATCGCGGCGGCGGCGGGCATCACGGTTGCCAAACACGGTAACCGCGCCATCACGTCTCAATCCGGCAGCGCGGACGTGTTGGAGGCGTTGAATATTCGCGTGGACCTTTCCCCGGACGAGGCGGCGCAGGCGTTGCGGGAGCATCACTTTGCGTTCTTGTTTGCACCTCGGTATCACCCGGCCTTCAAGCATATCGCCCCGGCGCGGAAGCTGTGCGCGGAACGCGGCCAGCGCACCATCTTCAATTTCCTGGGGCCGCTGTTGAATCCGGCGCGGCCCACCTGCCAGTTGATCGGCGTGCCTGCGCCGACGCTCTGCGAACATCTGGCGCGCACCTTGCAGACGCTCGGCATCCGGCGCGGCATGGTCGTCTCCGGCAAGGTGCCGCTGCCCGATGGCACGGTGGCGGGGTTGGATGAACTCTCCACCCTGGGCGAAAGCACGGTGGCCGAGTTTTATCAGGAACGCGCCTTGGCGGTTTCGTCGTTTGATCCAGCCTGCCTGCCGTTGCAACCGGCCACGCTGAATGATCTGGCGGGTGGCGATAAACACACCAACGCCGCCATCATGCGGCGCATCCTGCGCGGGGAGGAGCGCGGACCCAAGCGGGAGGCGGTGTTGCTAAACGCTGGCGCGGCGTTATTCGTCGCGGGCCGCGTCAAGAGCATCGCGGCTGGCTGGGAGTTTGCCGCCAGTTTGATTGACGACGGTGCGGCGGCCCGGAAGCTTCACGATTTGCAGAACGCCTTCCCGGTCGCCACTCCATGAACGCGCTCTACACGATCCGCGGCGCGGATGGCCAACCGTACGGCCCCGTTCCCGCCAGCCTGTTGCGCGAGTGGATCGCCGAGGGCCGCGCCAATGAAAACACGCTGGCGCAAACTTCGGCCTCCTCCGCATGGCAACCGCTCAACGCGTTTTCCGACTTCAACGATCTCTTCAACACCCCCCCGCCGTTGGCCGCCGAGCCGCCCCCGCTGGTTGCCCCACCCCCGGTCCCCGCCGCACGCCAACCCGTTCCCAATTACTTGGTGCCCGCAATTGTCACCACCTTTTGCTGTTGCACGCCAGTGGGATTGGCCGCCCTCATTTTCGCCACGCTGTCGAACAGCCGGGCCGGAGCGGGTGATTATGAAGGTGCATTGAAAGCCGCGTACTGGGCTCGAATTCTGGTCTGGACCGCCTTTTTCGCCTTCGCCTTGCAAATCCTGGCGTACTCGATGCTGTCGGCGATCTTGTTCCGCAGCCCGGCCCATTTCTAAATGAATGACACCCCGCCAGAGCCTGCGCCACGCCGCTGGCTGTACGCCCTGCTTGGCAGCGTGCTGCTGGTGGCGCTAGGCGGATTCTACTGGCTCGACCCGACCCAGCACGCGATTTTCCCACCCTGCTTGTTTCATAAGCTCACCGGCTGGAATTGCCCCGGCTGCGGTGGTCAGCGCGCCCTGCATCAACTATTACACGGCAACGTTGCCGCCGCCTTTTGGCTGAATCCCATGCTCTTCCTGCTGACGCCGCTCATGGCTTGGTGGGGGTGGAACCTGCTGCATCGCAAACGTTCAGATGCCATGGACTCTCCTATGCATCTGCGGCCCGCCTTCGGCTGGGGCCTGCTCGCCGCCGTCATTCTTTTCACGATCGCCCGCAATATCTGGCAAGGATAACGGTTGCCGGAACCATCACGTGCTGCAAACGTTGGCGGCAGTATAGCGCCTCGCAGCTTAGCTGGGGATTATGCTGGACAGCCGGGGCGATTATGTTTGAGTTCAACGCGATGGACGCAGCACGGGACGGCGCGGATAAGGTGTGCGTTTTGATTTTCAAGCGAACCGATTTAACGGGTAATAAATACATGAAACGATTGGGCATTCATTGGGCGGTGAGTTTGGCGCTGGCTTTGGATTTGGCCGGGGCGGCGGCACAAACGTTGAAGGACGATTTTTCCAGCTACCGTCCGGGGACCGAGGCTGGGCCGGCGTGGGAGCCGAACGCCGTCGGTTGGAGCGTCGTCTCCGGCGGATATGAGGGTGACAGCGGCTTCAGTGTATGGCGCAAAGCGCCGTATGCGTCTGCACTGACATTTGCGTGCGATATCACGGTTTTGGAATTGCTGAAAGGGGAATGGCTCACCGCCGGCATCAGTATCTACTCCGCAGAAACCAATTTCTGGGGCATGAATCTGGTGGTGACTCCCGAAGCGCAGGGACGGCGGCATCATGTGGAAATGCAGGAGATGCTGAACGGCCAATGGCTGGCGGCGAATTTGCCGGGAAGCCGGTTGCAGCCGTTGCCGGAAAAGGGCGGCCTCAACTGGCAGGTCGGCCAGACCTACCGCATGGAAATGCGCCTCACCAGTTCCAATATCGTGGGCCGGATTTATCAGGCAGGCAATGAGGTGGCGCATTTCGGATATCGTTTTCAACCGGGCGTGCCTTGCGTTAGCGCAGGGTGGCCTGCGTTGCACGTGAGCGGCTTGCGCGCGCGATTTGATAATGCCACGTTCGAAGTGCAGGAAGTCGCCACCCGTCCGCTCATCGGGCATCCCCCCATCCCTCGATGGCTCTCCCGCGAGGGAAAAACGATGGCTCCTGGCACAGGCTTCTTCCGGACCATGGAAGCCGATGGCCGCTGGTGGTTGTTGGATCCCGAGGGCAAGCCTTTCTTTGATGTGGGCACAGATCACATCAGTTACCGCGGGCATTGGTGCGAAAAGCTCGGCTACGCTCCGTATCACCGCAACGTTGTGGCCAAATACGGCAACGAGGCAGCCTGGTCCTCGAACACCTTGGAACGGCTGACGAGCTGGGGTTTCAACACGCTGCCGGCGGGACATAGCGCGTCACTGCGCCACCGGGGGTTACCTCACATCCTGTTCGCGTCTTTTGGCTCATCGTTTGCCCGGCGGGAATACCTTTGCGAGCCGATTCATTGGACGGGATTTCCCGATGTGTTCAGTCCGCGCTGGGAAGGTCATTGCCGGTTGGTGGCGAAACGCATGGCGCAGGAATCGGCCGGTGATCCCTGGTGTATCGGAACGTTTTTGGACAATGAATTGGAGTGGTACGGCAAACAGGAGAGTTTGGTAGATGAAGTGTTCCAGTGTGCGCCGAAAACGGAGGGTAAAAAGGCGTTGTTTGCGTGGTTGACCCAGCGGTTCGGCACACTGGCGGGCGTCAATCGCGAATTGGGCACGCGCTATGCGGATGAAGCCGGGTTTTTGAATTCGACAAACGTTCCCAAGGCATCGGCCACCCTGACCCTGGTGCGTGATGAGTTTCTGGCCGTGATCGCCGAACGTTACTTCAGCGTCCCCTGTCAGGCGTTGCGCCAGGCGGACCCGGATCACCTGATCATGGGCTGCCGCTTCGCCGGACGCACGCCCAAGCCCGTCCTGGCGGCGGCAGGCAAATACAACGATATCTTCACCTTCAACACCTATCCGCGCGTGGATTTTGAAAATGTGTGGTTGCCGGATGGCACTGGCGGCGTGGTGGACCGCGTGCCACGGGAACTCAGCGAGTTTTATGCGACGGTGCGGCGTCCGATCATCATCACCGAATGGAGTTTCCCGGCGTTGGATAGCGGGTTGCCCTGCCAACACGGGGCGGGGATGCGCGTGGATACCCAAACGCAGAAAGCCGCGTGCTACCGTATTTTTGCGAACGCCATGGCGGATCTGCCGTACATCATCGGACAACATTATTTCATGTGGGCCGACGAACCGGCGTTGGGCATCAGCTCCGGTTTTCCCGAAGACAGCAACTACGGTTTGGTGAACGAACAGGACGTGCCGTATGACGCGTTTGTCCGTGTCGTGACGGACGTGAACCGGCAGAGCGCGGCGCGTCATGCGCGCAGCCGTTTCTCCGGCGAACTCACCCTGCGCAGCCAGCCGGGAGCTGTGGAAATCGTCAATACCAACGCCACAGATGCCGTGGGGCGTTTACGCCTCTCCCAGCAGGGACAGAGCGAGATCAAAGAAGTGACACTCAAGCCCGGCGAAACCTTGCGCCTGCCGGTAAAGAGCAGCGGGGCCTGGGTTGCCGAGTTACAAAATTGGGATGGCCGCAAAATGCGGGTGGCGGGCGGGGCGGTGCCCGGCGCGCGCGCATTGGTGAACGCCTCCGCCACCGCACTGGCGCAGGTGCCCGTGATCGTGGAGACGCCGCAGGTGATCGCAACGCTGCAAAACACCGCGCCCGGAGAACGAATCAAGCTGACGTCGCCGAATAATCCAATAGAAAAACGCGAGCGCGTGGAATTGAAGTCCGCCACCACCGTATGGAGTTGCACGCGCAAAGGCGGCAGTTTGTTCGATTCGATTCAGTCCGGGAACCTGCCGTTGGGCCGGCTGGCGTTTGCGGCGCACCAAAAAATCAATGGTCAGGATCAATGGAATGAGCCAGAACGCGTAGCGGCGCTGGAACTGCAAGACCAACGCGACGCCTGGGTGGTCGAGGCTGAGGTGGAACGTGCGGCGGCGGCTAGTGGACCCGCCGGCTACCGCGCTCGCCTGCGCGCGGTCGTGTTCAAACAACTGGACCTGGCGCTGGTGCGACCCTTGTGGGTGGAGAACACAGATCGCCGGACGTGGGAGTTGGCGGAAGCATTCTGGTTTTGCCGCTCCGCGATTGGCGGTTCCGCTGCCGATGACATCGTGGGTGGGCCGTCCGTGCCGAATTATTATCGCGCGGCGCAGTTCATTACCGATACGAAGCTGGGCGGCTGCTTCGGTGCCTTGGACCAAGCCGAAGGCTGGCGCGTGACGTTCTGGATGAACCCGGCGGGCGGCATTCATCCCGATTCACGCGTGACGGTGAACCAGGAACTGAAAACCGGCGAGCGATGGACCGCGCGGAACACGCCGTTCCTGTGGGTGTACGCCTCGCAAAACACCAACGTCTGGCAGGACTTCTCGCGCCTGGCGAAACAGTCCGCCCAAATCCTGATGGAGGAGTAACTGGCAGCACCACTCCCCTACCCCCTTTGGACCAAACCGTTGTATGATCGAATGTTCGCGGAGATCACGCTGCAAATGATGAAAACCAGCGGGAGTTAGAGAGGAAATCGGACTTGTTAATGATAACAACCGTTCAAAACCCGGCAAGAGCGAGCTTGACACTTTTTGGGCCAGACTTACTGTAATGGGCCATGATAATTGTTAGACGACAATGCCAGTTTTTGCCATGAGAACCTGATCTATGCCTGAACTGGATTACATTACCATCAAAGGGTTTAAGAGCATCGCCTCCATTGAGGAGTTGAAGTTGGGGGCAATCAATCTGGTCATCGGGCCGAATGGCTCGGGTAAATCAAATTTTATAGGTGTGTTCTCCTTTCTGCATGCCATTCGCCAAGGTCATTTGCAGGAGTATCTTCTAATGGCGGGTGGTGCCGAGAAGGTGCTGCATTTTGGCTCAAAGGAAACCGAAGAAATACGGTTGCGAATTTCCTTTCAAGACGGGGTGAATCAATATGAGATCGCCCTGAAACCGCTGGGAGCCGACTCCCTTTTTCCGAGTTCCGAAGTGGTTTACTTTTGGGACAAGCGTTATCCAAAACCCTATGGCGAAAATTTAGCCAGTGAAGGCAAAGAGGCGGGCATTAGTGGCACTAAGGTTGGAAGGATCGGAAGCTATGTTCGTGCCCATTTAGACCGCTGGAGGCTCTACCACTTCCATGATACCAGCCGCAGTTCGCCCATGAAAAAGACGGCGAATCTCAATGACAACCGGTATTTGCGCGAGGATGGTTCTAACATTGCCCCGTTCCTTTATTACCTCCGGGAAAAACATGAAAATGCCTACAGCCTGATCCGCCGAACCGTGCAACGCGTGGCCCCTTTCTTTGACGACTTCCAGTTGGAACCACAAAAGCTTAATCCAGATAAAATTCTCCTCGAATGGAAGCACAAGGGATCGGAAGCGTATTTCGATGCCACGGCACTTTCCGATGGCACATTGCGGTTCATTGCCATTGCCACACTCTTTCTCCAACCAGAGATTTATCGCCCGTCGGTCATTTTGGTGGATGAACCGGAACTTGGCCTGCATCCCTACGCCATCACGATGCTGGCCTCACTGGCAAAACAGGCATCAACCAAGACACAGGTTATCATTTCCACACAGTCTCCACTGCTGCTTGACCATTTTTCTCCCGAAGACGTACTGGTGGCAGATCGTGTGGATGGCGGTACTCAGTTTACGCGGCTAGATTCCAAGAAGCTGGGCGGATGGCTTGTGAATTACAGCCTGGGGCAACTCTGGGAAAAAAACGAATTTGGAGGACGGCCCACACCGGAATAAGGAATCATGGCCCGCCTACTCATCCATGTCGAAGGGGAGACGGAGGAGACCTTCGTTAACGAAGCCCTCGCGCCGCACCTTTACGGCTTTGGTTATCAAAAAGTGAGCGCCCGGCTATTGGGCAACTCCCGGAACCGTGATCGGCGCGGGGGAATTCGGAGCTGGGTTTCGGTGCGGGAAGACATTCTCAACCACCTGAAGGAAGACCCGCAGTGTCTTGCCACCACCATGGTGGATTACTATGCACTGCCGAAAGAGGGACCGAAGGCATGGCCGGGACGTCACGAAGCGGGCTTGATGGCGTTTCCGCAAAAGGCTCAATTTGTGCAGGCGGCTTTGCTCGCGGACATTTGCGCGGAACTTGGCGATGGATTCAACCCAAGGCGTTTTGTGCCATACGTGATGATGCATGAATTCGAGGGTTTGCTCTTTAGCGACTGCCAGCGTTTTGCCGAAGCTATCGGGCGGCCTGAATTAGAAAGACAGTTTCAAGCCATCCGGGACGTTTTCAGTTCGCCGGAAGAAATCAACGATAGTCCGCTAACGGCCCCATCCAAGCGAGTGGCGGAATTGGTGCCCGGTTATGAAAAACCGTTGCTTGGTGCTCTGGCCGTACTGGGGATAGGACTCGACACCATCCGTCAAGAGTGCCCACATTTCCGGGCATGGTTGGGGCAACTTGAAAAATGGGTCCAGTGATGGAAAAAAGTATGAAAAGATTCATTTTATATTCAACCCTGCTATGGACCACCATGACCGGCCTGGCCGCGCCTGATCCCATCCCGGCCTTCACTCCCAACGCGCGCATCCTGTTCCAAGGCGATTCCATCACCGATGGCAATCGCGGGCGCAGTGCCGATCCCAATCATATCCTGGGGCACGGCTATGTCTTTATCACGGCCGCCCGGCACGGGGCGGCGTTTCCCGATGCCCGGTTGGATTTCATGAATCGTGGCGTCAGCGGTAATACCGTGCTGGACCTGGAGAAACGATGGCAGAAGGATTGTCTGGATCTGAAGCCGGATATGCTGAGCATCCTCATCGGAGTGAACGATAACGGTAAAAATGTCCCGTTCGACCAATATGAACAGGTCTATGATGCTCTGATCACTGCGGCCAAGACGGCCAACCCCAAACTCAAGCTGGTGCTCGGTGAGCCGTTTGTGAAACCCACCGGCAAAGTCAACGAGGGTATCGTGAAGCGGCAGGAAATTGTGGCCCGGCTTGCAAAGAAACATGGTGCCGCGCTGGTGAAGTTCCAGCGTATCTTCGATGAGGCCGCCAAACGCGCTCCCGCCGATTATTGGATCTGGGACAATGTGCACCCGACCTATCGCGGCCATCAGCTCATGGCCGATGAATGGGAGCGCGTGGTCCGCGAATTCTGGAAATAGCCTGCCTATGAAAAAAGCCATTTTACTTCTGTTTGTGAGCGCGGTTGTCGCCTTCGCGGCGGCAGAGCCGGCTCCCAAGAATCCCTTTGCCAATCGCTGGCAGCCGGCACCCATCGGCGGCGCGTTCCAGATGGATGAATTCATCATCTGGTGTGGGTCAGTTATGAACCTGGCCTGGCGGGAAGGTAAAACCATCAGGATGCGCAAGCGCGAGCGCCCGCAAGTTCTGTTGGAAAATGGCCGCCCCACCACCGTGTTTTTTGCCACGACGCATCCGGATGGCCGCATCTTCAATACCGGCGTCCCGCTGTCGCCATAGTCATGAAACTATAAAACGTGAAAAGATTAAACTCGCCATATATGACGAATAATATTGCAATATTCATCTAATTCGCCATATATGACGTCTTATGAATATCACATCACAGTTGACCGATGAAGTGATTCTCCAGACCTTGGGCCAACGGTTGACGGGCGCAAGGCTGGAGCGCAACTTGACCCAGGCGGCTTTGGCTGAGCAGGCTGGTGTCTCCAAGCGCACTGTGGAACGGTTAGAATCGGGTGAGGTGGCGACCCAGTTGTCCGGGTTTGTGCGGGTTTGTCGTGCGCTGGGTTTGGTGGAACGCTTTGACACCCTGGTCCCCGAGCCCATCCCGAGCCCGATTGCCCAACTAAAGCTGCAAGGCCGGAAACGCCAGCGGGCGTCGCGCAAAAAGACCGGACCCGGTACCGTAAAAAACTGGACTTGGGGTGAACCGTCATGATTGCCAAAGTTCAATTATGGGGGCGAACCATCGGGGCAGTCTCGCTGACGGAAGGGCGTGATCATGCCGCGTTCCAGTACGACCCTGCCTTTGCCGGAAGCGGCATCGAACTCTCCCCGTTCACCCTGCCGCTGAGTGATCGGGTTTATGCGTTTCCCGAGTTGCCGCGAAATACATTCTATGGCCTGCCAGGTTTGCTGGCGGATTCGCTGCCGGATAAATTCGGCCATGCCTTGATCGATGCGTGGCTGGCATCGCAGGGCCGGACCCCGGAGAGCTTTAATGCGGTGGAGCGGCTCTGCTACATGGGCACGCGGGGCATGGGCGCGCTGGAATTCGCCCCGGCGCTGGGGCCAAAACCGGGCAAGGCGACCCGGATCGAAATTGACTCCCTGGTCCGGCTGGCGTCTGAAATCCTGATGCATCGGAATAAGCTGAAAGTCTTTTTTTTAGGGGCGGCTCGGAAGCGGGCGCTGAGCGATATTCTTCGCGTGGGAACCTCTGCCGGCGGAGCCCGCGCCAAAGCGGTCATCGCCTGGAATCGCGCCACCAACGAAGTGCGTTCGGGGCAGATCGTGGCGGGCGATGGATTCGAGTACTGGCTGCTGAAGTTCGATGGGGTGACCGGCAACAAAGACAAGGAACTGGAAGACCCCAAGGGCTATGGCGCGATCGAGTATGCATATCACCTGATGGCACGCGCGGCGGGCGTCACTATGACTGAATGCCGGCTGCTCGAGGAAAATGGTCGTCGCCATTTCATGACGCGGCGTTTCGATCGCCTCGCGGGTGGCGAAAAATTGCACCTGCAATCGCTGTGTGCCCTGGCTCATTTTGATTTCAACCAGCCCGGCGCCTACGCGTATGAACAGGCGTTGTTGACGATTCGCCGGCTCAATCTGCCCATGGCGGCGGTGGAGGAACAATTTCGGCGAATGGTCTTCAATATCGTCGCCCGGAACCAGGACGACCACGTTAAGAACATCGCTTTCCTGATGGATAAACAGGGTCGTTGGTCGCTAGCTCCCGCCTTTGACGTTACCTACAGCTATAATCCTTCGGGAGCCTGGACCGCCACCCACCAGATGACGCTGAACGGCAAACGGGATGCCTTTTCAATGACGGATTTCCGCCAATGCGCGAAGCGCGCGATCTTGAAGCGCGGGCGCGCCGAAGCCATCATTGAGGAAGTGCAAACCGCAGTGGCCCGCTGGCCGGGGTTCGCCGCGCAGGCACGGGTCTCTGACGCTGTGAGCGCGAAAATTCAGAAAACCCACCGGCTCACCTTTCCCGCTACCTGAAATCACCTTACCTCACCCACCCATGAGAACCACCCCCTCAAAGTTTATCGTCACTGCCTGCTTGACCACCGCGCTGGTCACCAACCTGATGCAGGCGGGGTCCGTCGGGCGGGTCAATCACGCCGATCTGGCCAAGCCCGCTTACACCCTGGAGGGCGATGCCTTCGTGCGCCATAACAGCGAGCGGTTCAACAATCGGCCGCTCTATTGCAACCAGATTTCCGCCATTGTGGTGGCGGGTGACCGGCCCTTGATCCGGTATGGCAGCGGCTCCTCCCATCACGGCAACTTCATGCTCGCCCTGGCGCGCGGCCAGCAGGCTAAGTGGTTGCATGATTGTTCCGAGATCACTTCCAAATATCGGCCCGGACGCATGGAATGGATCATCAAAGACGCCGCCTTTGGCGACACCACGCTCATTCTTGAAGCCGTGCCCCCTGCTGAGGGGGCGGGTATGGCGGCGCGCCTGCGCGTCGAGCATGCTCAGCCGGGTGATCGCCTCATCTGGGCTTGCGGCGGCGCAGTGCAACTCGCCCGTGAAGCCATGGTGAATTACTGGGATGTCACCACCGCGGGCCGGGAGAAAATGCTGAGTCGCAGCTTCCAGCCCGAGGATTGTCGCACCAACCAGGTGACGCTCGCAAACGGCCGTTTCACGCTGCAAACGCCGCCCGGCAAGCGCATGGGCATCAGCGTGGGGAGTTGCAGCGCCTCCGGCAAACTCACGGTGGCGGATGCCGCCAACTGGCAGTCACCGCTGGCTCTAGCAGCCAGCACGGCCAAAGAACTGCCCATGGTGTGCGGGGTGATCTCACTCGATAAACCCTCCGAGATTTGCTGGGCCTTCCAAGGCTTTGAAGGCGCGAAGGTGGGTGATACCTCGGCGATGACGTCCCCGGCGGATTTCTTTGCCGCCGGCCTGAAGCGCGCCAAGGACATCGGCGAGCGCGTGGTGGTGAATACGCCAGATCCATGGCTAAACGCCGCCGTGGGTGCTTCCAGCACGGTGACGGATGGCGTGTATCGCAAGGGCATCTTCACGCATGCCGGTATGCGTTGGGGCGTGCCGTTGCTGGGCTGGCGCTGCATCTACGGCGGCACCGCCTATGGCTGGCATGACCGCGTCAAGGCCCAGGCTCAGTTTTGCCTGGCGAAACAGATCACCGAGTCGAAGAAGACTCAAGCGGTCGGCGATCCCAAGTGCGGGTTGGCCTGCCAGTCGCTCGATTCCCGGCTGTTCGGCAAGGGGCGGGTGGATGCCCATCATACCTGGCACTATGACATGCAGAGCCAGTTCTTTGATCAGCTCATCCATGCCTGGCGCTGGACCGGAGATGCGGAATTGGAGAAAATCCTGCGCCCCGCTCTTGAACTGCACTTGGAATATATCCGCGATTGTTTCGATCCCGATGACGATGGCCTCTACGAGAGCTACGCCAACACCTGGCCCACCGACAACCAATGGTACAACGGCGGCGGCACAGCCGAGGAAACCGCCTATGCCTACGCCGGCCATAAGGCCGCGCTGGAACTCGCCCGCCGCGCCGGGGACACAGCCGCAGTAACCCGCCACGAGGCCCGGTTGGCGAAGATCAAGAAGTCCTTTTTCGATAAGCTGTGGATTCCCGCCAAAGGCCATGCCGGAGCCTTTGTCGAGCAAGGCGGGCTCCAGCGTCTGCATGAGGAATGCTGGCTCTACAGCATCTTCTGCCCGATTGATGCCGGTCTGCTCCCCCCGGACCTCGCGGCGCAGTCGCTGTACTTTACCGAGTGGGGGCTCGAACGCGAGCAGATGCCTTATGGCGGCGAGCGCGTCTGGCCCTCCAACTGGGTGCCCAGCATCTGGTCCTTGAGGGAAATGTGGCCCGGCGACGATTACCATCTGGCCCTGGCCTATTTCCAGACCGGCTTGGCGGACGAAGGGTGGAGTGTGTTGCGCGGCACCTTCCCGCTGCTGATGTTCTTTGGCCCCGTCCCCGGCGACCTCGGCCATCCGGCGGGAGCCACCGATTTTAATGATGACGCCAGCATGTTTTGCCGCACGGTCGTCGAGGGACTGTTCGGCTACCGGCCTGATTATCCCAACGGCACGGTGACCATCGCTCCGCAATTCCCGAGCACATGGGATCACGCCTCCATCAAAACCCCCGATTTCTCCCTCGACTTCAGCGGCGGCAAATATCGAGTCACCCTCGCGAAACCCGCCGCGCTCGATCTGCGCCTGCCCGTGCGCGCAAAAAACGTCACTGCCGTCACTGTCAATGGTCAACCGGCTGAGTGGAACCTGGGGCCCGCTTTTGGGCGCAGTGAACTGCGCGTCCGGGTACCCGTCTCGAAAACCGCGAGCGTCGAAGTGACCGTCGCGGAACCATTGCCGCAATTTGCCGCCGTACCGCTGGAGGTGGTCGCTGGCGCGAATCCGCACCCACCGGTCGGGGACGCCAAGCTCACTTATTACGCCACGTTCCCAACTAACGCCGGCAATCATCTGGTTGACGCGCTGGTGCAATTTGGCAAGACGCCTCAGTGGCGGCTGTTCAAAGTCAAAGTTAGCGATCCCAAGGCCGACGCCGCGCGCGCCGCAAAAGTCCTGACCAATGTTCCGCCCAATGCCCGGTGGGAGCCCGTGAATCTTGAGGGTCGGTTCAACGCCGATGTCCGCACGATGTTCCAGCAGCAATACCTCTCGCCGCGTCCACCGACGTGTTCACTGCGGCTGGCGACCGATGGTTATTCCACCTGGCAGATGATGCTCGATCCCAAGCACAAAACCCCGGCCATTGACTTTTCCCAGACGCCGCAGTTGTTAAATCCGCAGGGTCGCCTGCTCACGCCGCAGGGCGTGCCGTTCCAATGGCGCGGCGACCAGCAAAACATCCTCTTCACCTCGCAATGGGATAATTGGCCAAAGCAGGCCACCGTCCCGGTGGGCCGGCAGGCGGATGCCGTCTGGTTCCTCGTCGGCGGTTTTACGCCGCCCATGCAAGTCCGCATCGCCAATGCCGTGCTGAAATTGAAATACGCCGATGGCGTCGTCGAACCCTTGGAGTTGGTGCCGCCCTTCAACTTCTGGTCCCTGTGCCCGTACGGTGGCGTGGATTACAACTATGCCCGCGACCGCTACAGCCTGCCGCAGGACCCGCCGCCCACCGTGCAACTCGGCCGGAACTGCCGCATGATGGTCCTGAACTTGCGGCTGCGCCCCAACGTTGCCCTGGAAAGTGTCACCCTCGAAACCCTGTCGCAGGAAGTGATGGTGGGCTTGATGGGGATGACCCTGATGAATCCCCGATGAGGTAATTACGTCAAAAAAACAAACATAATGAAATTATTGTTCAAATCAGTATGTCTGGCGGCGCTGGCCGCCGGCATCGTCACCGCGTATGCCGCCGAGCCCACCAACGCCAAAGAGGCGGCGGAGAAAAAGGCCGCCCAGGATGCGGCGGTCAATGAAAAGTACCAAGCCCTGGTCGCCACGCTGCCACCCGAGCAGCAGGCCTGGGAGCGCACCTTGCAGGAAAACCTGGGGAACTTTTACCTGCCCATCCACAAGCGGGATAAGCTGGCTGGAAAATCCTCCGCCTGGGATTTCGTGGCGGACAATCCCAAGCTGCCGCGCGTGCTGCTGATCGGCGATTCCGTATCGCGCGGCTACACGCTCGCGACGCGCAAGGCCCTCGCCGGCAAGGCGAACGTGCATCGCGCCCCGGAGAACTGCGGGCCATCCGCCAATGGGCTGAAGAAGCTGGATATTTGGCTCGCGGGCGGGAAGTGGGATGTCATCCATTTCAACTTCGGCATCCACGACCGCGCCGCGAAGGCCGCCGAGTACGAGCAGCGCCTGGATGCCATCGTCACCCGGCTCAAGGCCACCGGCGCCAAAGTCATCTGGGCCAGCACCACCCCCATTCCGCCGGACACCAAGGATGGCCCCGCCGCGGCGGAAGCCATCGTCGAGAAAAACCGCCTCGCCGCCCAGGTCATGGCCAAGCACGGCGTCGCCACCGACGACCTGTTCACCTTTATCACGCCCCACCTGGCCAAGGTGCAGAACCCGAAGGACGTCCATTTCTCCATGGAGGGCTACGATCTCCTCGGCAAACAAGTGGCCACCTCCATCGAAGCCGCCCTCAAATAACCCGCGTATCAGCCGAAGTCATGAGGCTACATTAAAAACACCAAAGGTGTTTTAGCCTCCAGCCTAGGGTTGGTTTACCAATGGGGGAGGGGGTGAGCCAACCCTAGGTATGAATGCCCCGTTTCCATCAACTCCAACGGAGTTGCGGCACATCCTGCCTCTCCTCAACTGATGCTGGAAACTGTTTCGCATTTTTTATGCTCCCCAAACCCTTTCAAATAAACAAACCCCGGTAAACATTTCTGTTCACGGCCTTAACAACCGCGTGTTCACCGAGAATCCTTGTGGGTTCACCTTATCCAGACTGTTGCTCAGCTTCTGCCAATGCGCCACGCCGCCATTCGTACCGACCAAACTTACATAGCCCAGCCACATCCCCTTGCCGCTGTACAATGATTGGTACATCACCACTTCTTGTTGCCTCGTCAACGGCAGGGAGCCCGTAAGCTCAGAACACCGCATCTGCGCCGAATAATTTGATACCATTGGGGATTGGCGGGT
>JBAXGN010000074.1 GCA_037139415.1 Verrucomicrobiota bacterium
CCCTCCCCTGCAACATTATCCAAAAGCAGGATGTTTCGGTACATTGACCTGTGAGCCCTGCTCAAATTCAAGCTTGCGTCAAAAGCGTGGTTGAACGCGGCACCGAGTCGGGCTATCCTGCTCCTTTATGAATAACATGAAAAACGACAACCTGGTTGGCACCGGTCTTGGCCGGCGTAAATTTCTTGGCACCACGGCGGCTGCCGTGGCTGGCATCTCACTCGTCCCCCGGCACGTCCTGGGCGGACCCAAATTTGTCGCGCCCAGCGAGAAAGTAAACATCGCCATCATCGGCTGCGGTGGCCAGGGACGCACGAACGCGCGCAATCTTTTCCGCCACAACGACGCGCAGATCATCGCGCTGGCCGATCCCATTGAATCGCACAACCTGGATGGTTTTTATTACAAAGGCATGGCGGGACGCCTGCCGGTCAAAGCGGAGATTGAAAAGCAATATTCCGCAACGACGCCCAATTTCAAGGTGTCGGATTATGAGGATTTCCGCGTCATGCTGGAAAAAGAAAAGTCCATTGACGCCATTCTGTGCGCGACGCCGGACCATCAACACGCCTATGTCTGCGTGACGGCCATGCGCCAGGGCAAACATGCCTATTGTGAAAAACCGTTGACGCACAATGTCTGGGAAGCACGACAGGTGGCCAGGGTGGCCAAAGAAACCGGCGTGGCCACGCAGTTGGGCAACCAAGGCCATTCGGACGAGGGCATTCGCCTCACCAGCGAATGGATTTGGGACGGTGCCATTGGCGACGTGCGCGAAGTGCATGCCTGGACCAATGCCTCCCGCTGGAATAAAAAACACACGGGCGGCCGTCCGCCGACCGAGCCGGTGCCCCAGGGAGTGAACTGGGATCTCTGGCTGGGGCCGCGCGAAACACGTCCTTACAGTTCCATCTACTCCCCGGTAAGCTGGCGCGATTTCTGGGATTTCGGCACCGCGCCCATCGGCGACTTTTTCTGCCACAACTTTGACCCGGCACTCTGGGCGCTGGATTTGCGCGAACCGCTCAGCATCGAAGCCTACGGTGCCGGGGGTGTGGATTCGTACATCGCCCCCGTGGGCGGCCTTTACACCTATCATTTCGGGCCCCGCAAGAACATGCCGCCGGTCAAATTCACCTGGTATGAAGGCGGCCTGATGCCGGCGCGTCCCGAGTCATTGGAAGAGGACGACCAGCTTGGCGCCGGTGGCAATGGCATTCTGTTCGTTGGCGACAAGGGCATGATCACTTGCGCTGGATGGGCGGGCAACCCACGGCTGCTGCCGAGTTCCAAGATGGATGGCTTCAAACGCCCGGCCAAGACGCTGCCGCGCTCCAAAGGGCATCACCGTGATTGGCTGGATGCCTGCAAAGGCGGACCCCAGGCCAGCGCGAATTTCGAGTATGGCGCCGCCTTGAGCGAAATTGGCCTGCTCGGTCTGGTCGCGATGCGCGTGGGCAAGAAAATGCTCTGGGATGCCAAGGCCATGAAGTCCCCCAATGCGCCTGAGGCGGACAAATATCTAAAAGAAAGCTATCGCCCCGGCTGGGAGATTACTTGATGCTCCGAAACGTTGCGTGGAAACAGAGTCGCCTGATCGCAAACGATCTGGCGGCTCCGTTTTTCATTTGGCTCGCCTGCCTGTGCCTTGCGGGCGGGCGTGGAAACGCCGGCGACTGGCCCATGTGGCGGGCCGATGCGGGCCGAACCGCGAGCGTGGCACCGTCACTACCGGAAAAGTTGAAGGTACTGTGGACCCGGGAACTGGCCCCGCTTGCGCCCGCTTACCGGGATGTGCGCCTGCAGTTTGATCGCGGTTATGAACCCGTGGTGCTGGGAAAACGTCTTTTCCTGGCCTCTTCACGCGATGACAGTATCACGGCCTATGATACGGATACCGGGGCGCAACTCTGGAAAATTTATACTGATGGTCCGGTGCGTTTCGCTCCCGTGGCGGGCGATGGGCGGGTAATCTTCGGGTCCGATGACGGATCGGTGCGCTGTGTGGCGGCTGCCACCGGCGAATTGCGCTGGCAAAAACGCGCGGTGCCGTCGGATCGCCAACTATTGGGTAACGGACGCCTTATCTCGGTGTGGCCGATTCGGGGCGGGCCCGTGTTGCGGGATGGGCGGGTGTATTTCGCGGCAGGGGTCTGGCCGCTGGAAGGCGTGTTTATTTATTGCCTGGAGGCAGTCACGGGCAAAGTAATTTGGCTCAATGACCGCACGGGTTACATTTACGGGGTGCATCCGCACCAGGCACAGGCTTTTGGTGGCGTGGCACCCCAGGGTTACCTGTTGATTGATGGTGCTGATTTGGTGGTGCCCAGCAGTTCAGCATATCCGGCCCGTTTTGATCTCGCCACGGGCACATTGAAAGAGTTTTCCTTGCCAAAAATGGCCAGGTATCCGGGCGGCTGGTTCGCCTCGACGACGACGAATGGATGGGTGAAACTTAACCTGAGCACCTTGGTATTTGATGCCGGGGTGAACACCAACCGGCACGAAGACAAACCGCATCAGCAGGGCGTGCCGGGCGTCCGTCGCAGTTTCCGCGCGGGCGATCGAGAATGGAGTTTCGACCAACCCATGCCTGAAATATCAGGTAAGGTGCATAGCATGATCGCAGCCGATGAGAAATGTTTCGTCGTCACCGAAGAGGGGTGCCTGTACGCGCTCACAGCCCCGGAGCAGGTGAAGGGTGAGGCGCAACAGTGGCGTCGGGAGCCGATTGTGGCGGCGGCCAAGGGAAGCCAGCAAGACGCGGTTGAAAATTTTCTAGCCGCAGCGGCGACGCAGCACGGTTACGCTGTGGTATTAGGCCTGGGCGAACCGGAGTTCCTTGCATCACTGGCTGGCCAGACCGACTTTAAGATTCTGGCGCTGATCGCTGAGAGTGACGATATTTCAGCAGCGCGAACGCGTTTGGCCGCAGCCCGGTTTCAGGGAGAACGAGTGGCTCTGCGCCAAACGTCGCCCACCAACGCTGGTTTGCCACCGTATTTCGCCAGCGTAATCGTGCTCGCTCCCGGCACTCCGTTACCCGACGCGGCGACGCTGAAACAGATGTATTCCTGGCTGCGTCCTTACGGCGGTAAACTCATTGGCCCGCCGGCGCTCCGAAAACTTGCCGAGTCCGTGCGCCTGCCGCAGGCCAACCTCACGCAGCACGCGAAGGGACTGGTCATCCTCTCCCGTGAAGGCGCCCTGGAGGGCAGCACAAACTATAAAGGCGATTGGCTGCCGAGCGCGGACGCGCTGGTGAAAGCGCCGGTCGGAGTGCTGTGGTTTGACGATACGTTGGGAAATTTTAAACGCGCGCCACAACCGAAGTTCGTGGATGGAGTGATGATCACTGCCGATAAAGACTGGCTGGATGCCTCCACCCGCAAAGGAAACGTGGACTATCGCCTGCGACCAGCCGTGTTCAGCGATGTCTATACCGGACGCGTGCTTCAAGCTGATGAGGCACCCGAGCTGCGCCAGCAATTCGGCCAACTCGATTTGCAAAAGATCCAGCCCAGCCAATACCGGCCGCCCACCCAAAAGGATGATTGGAAACCGGAAGCGCCACGGGCCGGGACCCGGCTGAATCCACTCACCAGCGAGCGTGAGCCGCGGGTATTTCCAAAAAGCTACGGTTGCGATGGCGGCTTTGATTACGGTTTGCTCTACACCATGCGCTCGGGCACGGCGGCTTTTTACGATCTGCGCAGTGACAGCGGCACGATTCACATCAGTGGACCACGTTCCGGATGCACCAGCAGCATCATTCCCGCCAATGGCCTGCTCAACGTGCCCTACTTCTACGAAGGTTGCAGTTGCAGCTATCCCCTGCCCATGGCGCTCGCCCTGGTTCACCTGCCACCCGCCTTTGAACAATGGGCGGCTTGGGGAAACGTCCCGGCCACCAACCTCGACGGCAAGATCGAACGGCTGGGCCTGAATTTCGGCGCGCCCGGGGATCGCCGAACCGAGGACAGTACGCTATGGCTGGGTTACCCCTCGGTCGGTGGTCCCTCACCAAAAATCAATGTTCGCACTGAACCTGCGGAACCCGTGACCTATTATCATCACTCGATATGGATCGAGGGTGGTGAAGGCTGGCCTTGGGTTGCCGCTTCCGGTTGCCAGGGATTGCGGACCGTGACTTTGTCCGGTCTGAAAAACGGTCGCTACACGGTACGCCTGATCTTTGCCGAGCCTGATCGCGCAATGACCTCAGACGGACGGCGTTTCGATTTACGGGTACAGGACCGCGTGGCGTTGTCGAACTTCAGTGTGCTGGCTGAAGCCGGTGGTGTCCTGCGCGTGGTCACGAAGACCGTGCCAAAGGTGGACGTGAAGGAAGGCACGCTCACCGTGACGCTCACCGCGCGCCAGGGCGAGACTCTACTAAGCGGCCTGGAGATTATCCGGGAAGGACTGGCCGTGGGTGCCCTGCCATTCCCGGCACGAGCGCCAGGATGGCAGTGAATTGGGTTACCTGTCGTTCTTGAATATTTTATAGGCCAAGGGCCAAAAGAGCCAAGCCGCAAGACGGCCTTTGTGAGTTTGAATGCCAGCCAGTTCATCTGAAGCTTTAGTTGGGTGGAGTGCCCATCGCAACAAGTGTTTGCCCAGCATGCAGCAGGTTGCTTTCGGTCCCAGCCAGCACACTTTTAAATGGTGCTGATGGGCCAAATGGAAGGTGACTACGGCAAAGATAAAGTAACGCGCATTGCCGGAGCGCTGATAGCTGAAGTCGAACTTTAAACGTTGGCAGGTATGGCCGCGCTTAAGTTGTTCCAACGTCCACGCAGAGTCCTCCATCGTGGGCACGGATTCGTCAAAAGGGACTGATTCCCAGAGCCGGCGGCGAAAGATACCCATGCTGTTTGAATAGATGGAACCGAACTTCAAGCCTTTGGATTTAAGTTCGGACCAGGTGATGGCATCGGAGTAGAAAGGGTCATCGTCCCACCGGGCACTGGCGCACGCAGTCTGGGGATCGGACATCGTACCTACCAGTTGACTGATCGCATCAGGGGAGTTGAGCACAGTGTGCGAACTGAGGATAAGCACGAGGTCAGTCGGACAATGACGCACGGCGAAATTCAGGACCCGTGGATGTTTATAGGGCTCGGTCCAATTGAATACCTGTGCCCCTGCGCTTTTCATCAGCGCAACGGAATGGTCGGTGCTTTGGTTGTCCACCCCCACGATGAGGTCCGGTTGGACAGTTTGGCGCCGCAGTGCCGCGAGCACGTCTGGCAGCGTCCGGGCGGAGTTTTTGAAGCGGATAATGACCCCGAGAGTGGGACGTGAGGCGGCGGGATTCATAGTTCAAAAAGGGATGGGCACCGGCTGAAAACATTATCCCAAGCGACGGTTTCCGAACCGGTGGGCTGGAGGATGACCAGCACCGGCTCATTGCCGGAGCGGCCAAGGGTAAGCCGGCGGAGTGTACTTTGCCACCAGGCGCGCAGAGCTGAAGCGTGGCGCCGGGTTCCGTCCGAAAACCAGATCACGGCCTCGGCGGATTCCGAATTACGCGCCAATTTCAACCATCTGGCTTCCCCGCCAGGCACGGAGACCTCCAGCGAGGTCCCCACTTTCCAACCCGCACCCCGGAAGCAATAAAGGGGATCGTGGACCGCATGGCGATCACGCGAACCGTCAATCGCCAGGAGCACAAAGCGCTGCCGGCCGACCTGGTAAAGGCGTTTGACCACATTGGCGTTGTGGTAAACCTGTTTTTCCGTTTCATTCAGTGGCAATTCTTGCGCCGAAAAGCCCAGGCCTTTGCTTGGCAGGGCGGCCAGCCGGCTGTTTGATGAGGTGCAGGATGGCGCGAATTCCCAAAGCAAACTGACTGTGATGGCAAGCGCCAGTCCGATCCATAAGAATATGCGTTTCTTATCTTTCATTCAGGGTAACCTTGGTTATGGCACGCGTGGACTTGAAGCCGAGGAATACGGCCAAGGCCGCCAGCGCAATTCTGAGCCCAAGCACGCCGCTGGGCGTGGCGTTTTGAGCGAGGGAGCCAAGCAGCGGCATCCAGCAGAGCGAAAGTCCCAACCATATCAGGCGGTTCGGAAAAGTCGGAAGCAACAGCCAAACTGCACCAGCCAGTGCCAGGTGTCCGAGCAAGTGGATATCCAACATCACACTAAGCAGCGATATCGCCAGCACCAGCCACGTTAGCCAGACCGCAGGCCTCGGAATTCGCTCCGCACCAGCATTGGATTCCGATCGAAAAACAGCGATGAGCAGAGGCGTCAGCCAAAGGATAAAGGCCAGCCAGCCAAGCCGGTCAAACGGCGAATGACGCCAAGCCAGCAGCAGGTCCGACGCGCGCCAAGCACAAAAGGCGGCAACCGCCCACTCGACGCGAACGTTGAAAGGCCAGGCTTTCATCCCTGTGCCAACTTTGGTTTAAGGTATTTCCGACAAATGGAAAATGCCAATCCACACAAAGCGAACATGGCCGCCAATACGCACCACCCACCCACCTCATGAAACCAGCCACCGGCAAATTCCGGGCCGAAGCTCAAAGCCACAACGCTGATGACCAGAACCCGGGCCGTATTCGCCACCCAGGCCAGCAAAGGCAGAGTGGCAAGACCCCACCAGTAAGTCCGGCGGCCGCCGAGTTGCAGGAAGGCCATCGTGACACCGGCGATAAGCATGGCTTGGAGCGCGCGCAAGCCTGAACAGGCGGGGGTGATATCGATGGGCAAACCTTGTACCACCAGTTGAGTGCCCTGCCGAGCAACTTCAAAGCCAACACTGTGGAAGACATGCTCCGCAGTCCAGGCAGCCGACAGCCGGCACCACCAGCCCAACTGCGGAAAGTCGAGGAGTAGCCAAGGAAAGGCCAATATTGGAAGCACCAGGAGTTGTCGCATTCGTATCCCTGAACTTAGCTCCGTGCGAGGCTGCAGCCAACTCCAAAGTGCGGCCGTCCATGAGATGGTCAGTAGCAGGGTCAGATTGGTCGCCACCCCAAGCACCAGCATTATTCCAGCGAGCACAAGCGCGGGTGCGTGACAGTTGAGCACTTCGGTCCGGAAGCGCCATGGCGCTCCAAGCCATATAAATAAAGGCAATCCGGCCAAGATGGGAAGCGTCTCATCCGCCGCAGCTATCCAAGCAGGATCCCGCAGCCAGATAAATGCGGCAAACGCGAATAAGAGCGATAGGGCGAAGTAATCTCTCGGTTTCATCGGGTTGCTTCCGCCTTGGTGATGGTCAGCAGGTTTTCACGAAGTTGGAGTTCGTCGGGCATCAGCAGCAACAACTCTTCCGTCAACTGGCGGGCAACCTTCCATTGCCGGTTTGCGAAGGCTTGCTGCGCGAGCCAGGTCTTCGCCTCAATGGATTCGGCAGCAATGGCATGGTAAATCTTCTCAACTTCGTTGGTACGCCCTTGAAACAGCGCCAAGCGGGCTAAAATTTCCTGTCCACTAACGCTTTGGGCCAGGCGCGGTTGCTGCAGAACAGTGGCCGCAGCGGTGGCGAATTCGCGCCGCTCCGATTGCGCCAAGGCAAGCAACCAAGCGGCGCGCTGACCGACATCAGAATTCAGCAAAGCCAAGGGGGCCAGTTTTTGAAGGGCACCCTCGGTTTGATTATCGGCAAGCAGCAATTCAGCACGCAAGAGTTCCAGTTCAGGCGTCGATTTCTGTTGGGCAAGATAGTCGCGGGCCGTCGCTGGCTTGCGATTGTAACGCAGCGACTGGGCAATGCCATAGGCGAACCAGCTTGGATTGGTGGAATCGGCAAAGTTGGCGAATTGAAGCGCGGCCTCGCGCCAACCAACGGCTAAAAACGCCGCCGCCAACGCGTTACGCCCGTGCAGCAGGGCGTCTAGTTCTGGCGACAAGTTCAAGCGTGTGCCGTTCGGATGCGGGCCGTGAAGGGCTTCCTTCAACTGCACCAGGAACTGGTGACTGGTTGTCTTTGGCGCACCGCTGTTGGAGCGGACAGGACTTAGCGGACGCTTTAGCCGGTAACTTAAAATATCATCAAGGGTGGCTAACAACTCAGGCTGCAACGACAGCGCGCGCGGAGGGGGGAACCGAATCGAGTCGAGCGCTTCATTTTCCCGTCCAGCGTGGAGAAGTTCCAGCAGGCGCAGCCAAAAGACTTCCGGCCGTTCCTGTGCCAAAACGCGGGCGTTGGGCAGCAATGTGAAGGCGTTTTCATCCCAAAAATGATCGGCGGGCAGATTACGAACCAGCACGGCAAGGGGTGTCAAATGGCTGGAAGTTGAAGAATCATTGGGGGTGATGTTTGGTGAACCGGCCACCAACTTGTTCCAGAATAGGAACTTGAGTTGCATGAAATCGAGCCCGGAAATATTCAGTGCTTCCTGCCAGGTTTTCAGGGCAAAATCACAATTACCTTGCCGCTGGTAAAACTCGGCAAGCTGGTCTCGCACCAGCGGGTTTTTAGGATCAGCAACCAGTGCGGCCACATACTCAACGCGGGCATCGGCGAACTTGCCAAGGCTTTCGAGAATCTGGGCGCGAAATGAGTGAATATCGGGATTGCGCGGGTCAAGCTGATTGGCGCGGTCCAGCAAGGCCCAGGATTCAGAGAGCTTTCGCGTGGCGGTCAGTAAGGCAAGGCGCACCAACCGGGTAGCCTCGGCGGGGCCGGAAAAACTCCGTGAACGCAGCAGCGCTTCGGCCTCCCGAGGTTTGCCGCGCAGCGCGAGCGCGTCGGAGTCGAGCGCCAACCACCGATGCGGCTGTTGCTCCCGGTTCGCCCAAGCGCGACGTATCTTCTCGAACTCGCTTTGTTCGTGCGCATGAAAATACGCGCGTGCCACCAACAACGAAGCCTCTTCATGCGCGAGTACGCGTTCCGGATGTCTTTCGTAGAAGGCGGTAAGCCGTGGCAATTGGCGGGCGGTAGTCAACGCATCAAGTTCCAAAGCCGACCAAGGTAGTTTTGAGTTCGTCCGGGCCTGAGACTGGACGATGACTAATACTTCGTTGGGCTGATGGTCCCGCAGGAGTTGCTGCGCTTTGGCAAAGGCACGTTCTTCCTGCCGGTTGATGACGAACTCCCGCCAGGCTTTGAAACCAGCAATGGCCCCAATGATCCCGACTAGCACACCAAGAGCAAGGGCGAGGAGGAGGATGGGGCGATTTTTCTTCATGACCGTATAAACGCTGTATTCAGTGAACGTCGAGATCAAATCGGGCTGAGTTGCAGAGTTTGACGGCGCTTCAACCAGACTGCAAACCCAACGAATGAGGCCATCGTGAGCCACAGTGCGGGCTCCGGCGTGCCCATGAGTTTGGCGATATTGGCCGCCCCGATGTCCACGGCGAAAACGACATCGTTAAAGTCCCGGTCGCCACCACCATACATGTCCTCGAAGCTGACGATGAGATAAGGGCTTTCTTTTACCGCGTAAGCGAAAGAGACGACATGGTTGATATGGTCAGTGTTTTGTGACTTGTCAGTCGAGAAGACATTCTTACCGCCATTGGCCCCGTCGGAGATGAGAAAAAAGTCGAGTTTTGTGCCGCCAGCGAAGGTGCCAAGGTTTACGAAATCGCCGGGTAGCAACGGTTCTCTGGCTGAGCGTTTGCCGCTAGCCTCCGGGTCATAGGTTGATACCGGACTCGAAGCATCCGGGAAAATTAACCGCGGATCGCCATGGCTCACTCCGCTGCCCGCCGCATTGAATCCAAGCGTGTTATGATACCCAGCACCTTCACCAATGAAGTACACTCGCACATCCGACTTGGTTTGCAATTGCAATTTGGAAGGGTCGAGCAGCATGGCGGAATCATTGATGGATTTCCGTTCACTCAAACGCGTATTCACCAAATCGGTCACTGATGGTAATACCTTCTTTTGGAAATTAGCCGATGCCGTATCGGATCCAACTGCCATTACGGGTGCGACGATATTTAAACCGAGAGGCCGGGCGCTGGATTGAACGGGTGCCGCAATGCCACCGGAAGTTGTGGAGGAACGTTTATCACCTTGTTTACCATCGGATCCTTCACGTTCGGATGAATCGGCGAACGTGACGTTGGTTGCTGCCAACGTCAAGGTTGCCGCGAGGACGGTTGAAAAGAGGCCGGAACGGAGGTGTGTCCGGCGGGTTTGCTTCATGTTTCGTTTCATATTTCGTTTCATATTTCGTTTCATACAATAATTCATTCGGAAACATCATAAGCAGGCTCCATGCCAAGTTGTTTGCCACAGCCGTTCCCCCCAGCTTTGTTGAGAGAGTAGAGTTTTTAGACGAATCCCTTGCGGTTGGGAGTATTACTAGAATTATTGTCCTTGCATTAAAACTCATTTTGCATTACTGTTGCATTGCAAACGCATGATAAAAATCCTTTATCCCGGTGAATGCCCGGACGACTTTGTCGCGCGTCTAAAGCAGCTCGGATTTCCCGCGCATACTTTTACTGCCGGGGAAGTAACCGAACTGACGACGGAGACAGCGGAAGTAGTCTATGTGCTCCCGCACCAGGCTATGAGTTTGGACTCGTGGCCCCGCCTGCGGGTGCAACTTGCGCAGGCGAATCGTCTTTACATTGCAGTCATTGAGAAAGCGTCCACTGCCGAAGTGGCACGTTTCTTGCGGGATGGCGCCTATGATGTGCTCGCAATGGAAGACAACGATACGCGCTGGCGCGAGGCGCTCATGACCGCGTCAGGCAATCAACAACTCTGGATTCAGCTCTATGGCGGGCGACCGCTTTCGTCGGAAGATATTCTGAGCGGCCGCTCCGAATCCATTCTGCGCTTACGACAGACGATTGACCGGCTTGGCCCAACAGATGTATGTGTGCTGATCCAGGGCGAATCCGGCGTGGGCAAGGAGCGGATCGCTTCCGCGTTGCACAAGGCGGGGCACGGGAAAAGCTTTGTCGCGCTGAACTGCGCGGCCATTCCGAAGGACCTGCTGGAATCCGAGTTGTTCGGGGTGGAGAAAGGCGCTTTCACCGGCGCCATGAGAGCGCGGGCCGGGCTGGTGGAACAGGCTCAGGGCGGAACACTTTTTCTCGACGAAATCGGCGAAATGGATATTAGCGTGCAGCCGAAACTGCTGCGGTTCCTCGAAACCCGCTGCGCGCGGCGCGTGGGCGGAGAGAAGGAGTACCAGGTCAAGTTACGGGTGATCTCGGCCACCAATCGCAACCTCGATACGGAAATTGCGGAGAAACGTTTTCGTGCCGACCTCTTTTACCGACTCGCGGAAATCACGCTCCATGCACCGCCGTTGCGGACCCGGCCCGAGGATGTCCCCGAGCTGGCCCTGAACTTCATGCGCAAGGCCAACGAGCGGTTTGGCAAGAACTTCGAGACCATCGAGCCGGCGATGATTGAAAAATTTCAACTTCACACCTGGCCCGGCAATGTGCGTGAATTGAAAAGCACGGTGGATCGCCTGGTGTTGCTGTTTGACGGGTCCATATTGCGCGCACCGTGGTGGGACGTCCCGGAAACCCGCGTGCCGCAAGCGACGGGGTTCGCGTCCATGCCCGTAATGGAAGCCAGCAGCGTTTCAACGCAGAGTTCACCCGCCGTGCCAATCCCCGAGGCGGTGCATGCGGCACCCGTAACTTCCGCGCTGGGGGTGTACACGCACGGCATGGGAATCCCGAACCATAAACAGAAACTGGTGATTGCCAGACGACTCATGGAGGAAAGCGGCAACAACTTCAGTTGGGTTGCGGGGCAATTGGGCATTAACGTTACCACGCTCTGGCGTTGGCGCAAAACCGGCAAACTCGGATGACCTGACCTCCCGCACCATGATGGACCTCGTCAAAACGTTTGCCATCCTCTTTGCCTACCTCCTTGCGGCACCGGCGCTGGGATGGTTACTGGCGCGGGATCGGCGGCTGGAGCGTGCCGCGTTTTGCCTGATGGTCTTCATGCCCTCCTGGTTCCCCGGCAAGCTGACCTTGATGGTCAACTCCGTAGAGCTTTATCGGGGGCATACCAAGGGCTTTGAAGCGTCCATCATTGAAATTGTTGCGGTGGCGCTAATCGTCTCCGCCGCATTGCGTCGGGAAAAGGGCTTTCGGTGGCTGCCACCCGGCCTCTGGCTCTACCTTGCCTGGTGCGCGCTGAGTTGTTGCTCGATTATTTCGGCGGACAATAAACTTTATGTGCTGATGGCGGCGGTGAAATTTACCAAAGTGGCGCTGGTTTTCATTGGAGCCTTCCAGGCATTTGGAAACAAGGAGGACTTGCGCTGGATGATGCACGCGTTGGCATTTTCGCTCGTGTTCCAAGCCTTGGTCTGCCTCAAACTGCGCTACGTGGACGGCCAATGGCAGGTGAAAGGGTGGTTTGAGCACCAAAATCCCATGGCGATGTGGTGTTACCTCTGCGCCCTACCATTGCTGTCGGTGGCCCTGGCACCGATGACGCCGCGCCGGGATACCTTGTTTTTTGCAACCGGTGTCGCTGCCGCAGGGTTCTGCATCCTGTTGAGCGTATCGCGCGGCGGGTTGGGTGCCTTTGTCGCCGGGGCGTGTGTGATCTATGCGCTGGCGGTGCTGCGTGGGTTTACCTGGAAATTGACGGCCTTTGCAGTAGTCGGTCTGATTGCTGCCTTGGCGGCTGGGATGCTTGCGCTTGACTCCATGATGGTGCGCGTTCAGGAAGTGAACTCACGCGACGAGGATAGGGACCTCCGGGCAGTCTTGAATCAACAGTGCGCCGCCATGTTGCATGATCACCCGTTGGGAGTGGGCTGGAATAATTTTGGTGTGGTCAACAGTCTGCCCGTGGAAAAATACGCCGCCATCCTCATGGATTGGGATCAGAGCCGTGGTTTTCGAATTATCGATGAGAACTACCTGGCCAATCCGCTAACAGAAAGTCTCTACTGGCTCTTGCTGGCGGAAAATGGTTATCCTAGCTTGGTGATGTTTGTGATCTTCCTGCTAGTGACACTTTGGTGGGCGGTGCGCTGCACGCTGGCATTCTGGCGTGAGCCGGAGGGTTACTTTGCAGCGGGCGTACTGATTGCCCTGTTTATGACCTATTTTCACGGCACGGTCGAGCGAGTGCTCACGCAAACGAAAAATCTGTCCATGTGGCTGATATTTGCCGGATGTCTGGCGCGTCTGGAATGGCGCCGTCAGCAAGGCAGCAGCCAGGCACCGCCGGAGAGTTCCCCCGCTGCGGGAGCCAATCCGATTAACTCCAGATCAGTGAACGCACTATGACTGCCGACAAACAACCAATCACCACGGGTGGCCAAATCGGGCCAGAGTTGCCACTGGCTGGGGAAATGAACCCGCGCGTCCCGGCTGGAGCCCGCCAGCTCCGAGTCCTCCTGCTGGCCGAGTCGGCCAACCCGAAGCTGTACAGCGTTTCGCTGATCGGCTGGAGTTTCGCGCGAGCACTATCCCACGTTGCCGACGTACATCTGGTCTCCGAGCTACGCAACCGAGAAGACATTCTGGCGGCTGGTGTTGCGGGGATGGAATTCACCGCCATCAACAACCGCCGGTGGCAGGGGTTGGCCTGGAACATCGCCCGATTGCTGCGCGGCGGCACGTCGCTGGGTTGGTCCACGTATTCAGGGCTGGCGACGCTGGTCTATCCATTTTATGAGCGCGAAGTCTGGCGCGTTTTCGGCTCACGACTGAAGCGGGGCGAGTTTGACTTGGTGCATCGGGTAACGCCCAACGCTCCGGTGACGCCCAGCCTGCTTGCAAAGCGGTGCGCGGACATCGGGGTGCCATTCGTGCTTGGCCCAATCAATGGGGGAGTGCCATGGCCAAAGGATTTCACCCATCTGCGACGGGCTGAACGCGATTGGCTGAGTCCCTTGCGTGGTTTATCCCGGTATCTGCCTGGCTATACGGCCACCCGCCGCTATGCGGCGGCCATCCTGGTGGGAGCCCGTAGCGCCTTGGCGGAAATGCCCGAACGGTATCACGCAAAATGTGTTCGGCTTTCCGAAAATGCGATTGACCTCGACCGTTTTCCGCGTTGCGCGCCTCCCGCGCTGGCCAAGCCATTGCGGGTCGCCTTTGTGGGGCGTCTGGTCCCGTTGAAGGGTGTGGATATGCTGATCGAAGCCGCCGCGCCGCTGGTGCGCCAGGGACAAGTCAATCTGGATATCATTGGCGACGGCCCGGAGTTGCCGCGCCTCAAACTGCTTTGCGAAAAACTCGGGATCACCGGCGGGGTGGAATTTCCCGGTTGGTTGGACCATTCCCAGATTACCGGGCGCCTGGGCCGGGCGAACGTGCTCGGTTTTCCCAGTGTGCGTGAATTTGGTGGCGGTGTGGTTCTTGAGGCGATGGCCTTGGGGGTTGTGCCCATTGTCCTTGACCATGGCGGTCCGGCCGAACTGATTCCGCCGGGCGGCGGCTTCGTCCTGCCCATGGGCTCCCGCGCCAGTCTGGTACACCAGTTCGGGGTAACCCTTGCCAACCTGGCCGCCGCCCCTGAGCAACTTCGTGTACTGGCGCGGTGCGCCCAAGACCATGTGCATCAGCATTACACGTGGGCAGCCAAGGCCAGCCAAGTTTTAGAAGTTTATGATTGGGTGTTGGGCCGGCGTGCTGACAAACCGAATTATTCTTTTACACCTCATGAATGAAACAACTCCAAACTCGCATTCCAAACCAGCCCGGGCAACGCTCCTCTGTCCAACGGACCAGTCCGTGCTGCCGACGCTGTCCCGCCAGTGTCCGCTTCCGCTTTTGCCGGCCTTGGGCGACACTTTGCTCGGCCATGCCATTGCTTTCCTGGCCGCCCAAGGAGTTCGCGAGATCTGCATTGTTGCCAGCGACCGCACGGACCAAATTCGTGCCGCGGTGGGACGTGGCGAACGTTGGGGGGTGAAGCTGGAAGTAACCTCCAGCCCACGCGACCCGGTCGCCCAAGACGCTTCGACCGCTCCGCTAGTATTGCTGCTGGATCGCCTGCCGCAGGTGCCCGAGCAGCCGCTGTGGACGTCCTACTCGGCGTGGTTTGACGCGTTGCTGACGTTAATGCCACTGGTCGCGCGTGAACGCGTTGGGATGCGCGAAATCATGCCAAACGTTTTCGTGGGTTTGCGTTCGCAAATTGCCGGCGATGCAAAGCTCATTGGTCCTTGTTGGATTGGCGCAAACGCAAATATTGGTGCGCGCACAGTCATCGGCCCCAACGCCATCATCGAGGACGGGGTTGTCCTGGACGAATCCGCTGAGGTGGTCCACAGCATCATCGGGCCGCAAACCTACGTGGGGATAATGACGGAGGTGCGACATTCGTTTGCCTGGGGGCGCAACTTGACGAACCTGCGCAATGGTTCACAGATTGAAATCGTTGACCGTTTCCTGCTGGACGACCTTGCCAATTCGGCATCACGGCAATCGAGCGGCCAGCCAGGGTGGATGGCGAAGGTGCTTCGTCGGCTGCGGCGGGCGATTTCAGCCCCGTTTAACGGTTTCACCAGTTTGGCGATGCCGGTTTGCATCGCCGCCGGAATGGCACTTAAATAAAGCTTTTCATAGCCACACGTTGTATGTAGATTGCCTTGGCAACACAATAACGATTTATGATAACACAAGCTCAGGGAAACTCGCTACGGATGCGCTGCCCCGGCGAGTTGAATGCCGCAAACGCCGCCGCATTTCGCGACGAAGCGCGCGCAGCAATCACCGGAACGGTCACCACGCTTGATATTGATCTATCAACGACCACGTTCGTGGATAGCAGTGGCTTGGGGTCGCTCATTGCCCTGCACAAAACCATGGCCACCCGAGGTGGCGTCGTACGGCTTCTGACGCCCACCGCCACCGTATATCAAATCCTGGAACTGACCCGCCTTCAGCGCGTCTTTGAAATCGTCAAAAACTGAAATAACCTGCGAACATGAAGACTGAGAATATGACAACTGAAACCTGCGGGGACATCTTGCTTGTCACCGGTCTCGACCGGCTAAGTGCGACTAATGCCATGCTCTTCAAGGAAGTAACGCTGGCTCAGCTTGCCGCCGAACATCGTTTTGTGGACGTGGATGCAACGGGGATCAGTTTCATTGACAGCGATGGCTTGGGGGCGTTGATTGCCGTGCAACGACGGTTGACTCCCCGTCAGGGGCGTGTGCGTCTGCTGCGGCCCCAGGTGATGGTGCTGCAATTGCTGGAATTACTGCGCATGGAGCAGGTTTTTGACATCGTCAAACATTAACCTTCGATGGAAAACGTGCTGGCCATATCCAATCGCTCGATGACGATACGGGTTGCGTGCGAGCTGCAGGTCGTGCGTGGCCTTTGCCGGAAGGTGCGTGAATTTCTGGCGGATGCCGGGCTCAGTGCGGACGAACTCAACCCTTGGGAACAGACCCTCGCTGAGGCCGTCAATAACGCTATCCTATACGCCCCGCCAGCTTCAAAAAACCTGCCGGTGCAAACCAATATCACCGTAAGCCAGACCCTCGTTGAGGTGCGGATTAGTGATCACACCGCCGGGTTTGATTTTCCCCAAAACGCGGTGCTGCCAGAGCCGGATGCTGAATCAGGACGCGGGCTGTTTATGATCCAAAGCCTGACGGACGAAGCGATTTACCTGCGCGGACGAGGTGAGAACTGCCTGGTGCTGAGGAAACACCGTAACCTTGGTTCCCGACTTTCAGAATCGGCTGATGACTCCCGCCAGGAACTTGAGGAAACTCGCCACACATTGGACTTGATGACCGAAGAATTGGCATCCTCCTATGAGAGTTTGGCGGCGATTTTCCAATACAGCGCCGAGCTATCCACCAACGTCTCCTCGCACGACTTTACGCGTCGCTGGCTGGACCAGTTGCTGACCATTATCGGGGCCGACTGGTATCTATTGCGGCTGTTGAGCCCGGACGGCAACCACCTGTGCGTGGCGGCGACGTCACTACCTGGCTGGCAAGAGCACGTGATTCCGCTTGCCTCCTCCCCGGACGCTCCCTGCCTGGAACAGCGGGCCATTCATCAGCACCGGGATGTATGGTTCGATGACGCCACGCCGTTGCATCATGCCGACCCGCTGGCTACCGTCGGGCAACCGGCGAGCGGCTTTGCACACCCGATCGTCGTCAATGGAACTCCGGTCGGGGTGCTTACGGTGGCTTGCGGAACGGGAACCCGCATGGCGGAAGCCGGCAACATCAATATTATCCATACGTTCGCGGATTTTTTGGGAATTCAGGTGCGCAATGCGCGATTTGCCGAGGAACAGGTACGCACCCGATTGATGTCACGCGAGATGGAAATCGCCACGAATATCCAGCGCTCGCTCCTGCCCGAACGGATGCCGAATCTACGGGGATTTGGCATGGCTGGGCATTGCCGTAGCGCCCGCCAGGTGGGTGGTGATTATTACGACGCGATTGTCACCGGCGAAGGGCAATTGCTGCTCGTGGTGGCCGATGTCATGGGGAAAGGCCTTCCCGCCGCGATATTCGCCGCGATATTTCGCAGTCTGGTGCGGGCACGGTTGGATCTCGCGGCAAAGCCGGGAGAATTCCTGGTTTGGCTGAATCGCAACCTCGGCGCCGACGTAGGGCGGGTGGATATGTTCATCACGGCCCAACTCGCCTTTGTGGACTTGAACCAACGGCGGCTGCGCGTTGCCGGAGCTGGCCATCCACCGTTGCTGCTCGCGGGCCAGGATGGTTCCTGCGAGGCGCTTGAAAGCAGCGGTCCGCCACTCGGTGTGCTGATGCAAAAAGAGTACGGAGATACGGAACGGATCCTTCCGCACGGCGCCCAAGTATTCCTTTTCACCGATGGGCTAAGCGAGGCGCGCGACCCGGCAGGCGAACTGCTCGGCGTGCCCAGACTGATCCACTGGTTGCAGGAGCAGGCATGCCGCCAGCAGCCGGTTGGGCAGACACAGCAAAACTTGCTCGCCATGCTGGAGCAATTTGAGCAGGGGACGCTATCCGGGGATGACCAGGCGTTTGTCCTGCTGGCCGAGGAACCCGTAACTTCCACTAACCATGCCTCATAAAATTCTCATCGCGGATGACGAACCGCACATGTTGCGGTTAATCGAAGTCAGTTTAAGAAAAGGCGGATTTCAGATTGTTCAAGCCCGGGATGGCCGCGAGGCGGTGGCGGTTGCCATCCGGGAAAAACCGGACTTGGTGGTCATGGATCTCGTCATGCCTGAACTGGATGGTTTTGCCGCGTTGCGCGAACTAAAGCTCAACGCGGATACCGCCCACACGCCCGTCATCCTGTTAACGTCACGCGGCCAGGCCATCGTCCGCGAGGAAGCGGAACGCTCGGGGGCGGCGCTTTATCTGCAAAAGCCGTTTTCGCCTGCTCAATTACTCGTCGAGGCTAAACGGCTACTCGGGTTGGCCTGACCGGTTTACCGCCGCCAATCCATGCCGGACAGACATGATTAAAATACTGTATTTTTGACCATGAAACCATTTCTTCCAATTTTCATCATGATTGATGCCATGGGGTGGGAAATTTTGCAGGCGAATCGGTTTGCCACGGATTTCCTGCCGACGCGCAAGCGTTTGGACTCGGTCTTTGGCTACAGTTCCACCTGCGTGCCGTCCATCCTCAGCGGGCATTGGCCCGATGAGCACCGAAATTGGTGCTACTTTGTGCATGATCCAGCCCACTCGCCCTTTCACAATCTTCGCTGGCTGCGCTGGTTGCCGACCGCCATCACCGGCCGGCGGATATTTCGTCGTTGGCTTACAAAATTGGTGAAGCGGCAACTTGGTTTCCGCGGTTACTTCGACCTTTACAACATCCCTTTCCACCACATTGATCGTTACGACTTTACCGAGAAAAAAAGTCCGCTCCAACCCGGCGGCATGAATCGCGGTGGCAACATCTTTGATCTCCTGGTGGCGCAGGGGACGCCCTACTTTGTGAGCGATCCGGCGAAGACGGAGGAGCAGAATCGCGATGCGCTGGCCGCCCGGTTGCGCAACGGCGACGTGGACTTCGCGTTCATGTATTGGGCGGGGCTTGACGGATTGCTCCACAACGTCGGCAACGACTCGCCGAAGGTGCAGGAGAAATTGAGCGTTTACGAACAGTGGATCCAGCAGCTTCTCGCCATCGCGCGGGAACAGTATGCGGAAGTGCAACTCTACGTCTTCAGCGACCACGGCATGGCGAATTGCGACGTGCATCTCGATCTCAAATCACGCATTGATAAATTGCCTGTGCGGGTGCAACACGACTATGCGGTGGTCTATGACTCCACCATGGCGCGCTTCTGGTTCTTCAATGAGCACGCCCGTCAACTGATCACCACCGAACTGCGCCAGACGCCCCAGGGGCGCATCATCCCCGATGCGGAGCTGCAAAGTCTTCACACGCTCTTTCCCGACCGCTATTTTGGCGAACTGATCTTCCTGGTGCAGGAAGGTGTGCTCATCGTGCCGAGCCACATGGGTGAACGCCCGATCCGGGCCATGCATGGGTATCACCCTTCCGATAAGCACAGCTACGCGAGCCTGCTGACGAATCAACCGGGGATTCCGGATAATATTACCGCTATTCCGCACATCGGCGACCTGATGAAGGATGCCGCGTATATTACCAAGCAACGCAATCATCCACCCACTTTATCCCTGCACGCATGACCATGATTACTTCCACGGAACAGCCCACTCTCTTTGAACGCACACTGCTCTTTCAACTGTGGACGGATTTTCGTACTCGGTGGCGGTTTAAGTTCACCCTGCCGCGAGTCCGCACCGTCACGTTGGAAGGCGTGGAACTCGACGTCTCGATGCTGTCGTCGTTGATGAAGAATAATCTCCTGCTTGGGCGCTACGAAGTGCAGGAGCGCATGCTCACGCAGCAGGTTTTGACGCGCGACGATACCGTGCTCGAAATTGGCGGTGCCATTGGCTTCATTGGTTTGTTCTGCCAGACGCGCCTCGGGATTACGCGTTATACGACAGTTGAGGCAAATCCAGGCACCGTCGAACTGCTGAAGCGGAATTACGCGCTTAACCAGCGGGTGCCGGTCGTCTGGAATATGGCGCTTGCCGCCGCGGATGGCGAAGTCACGTTAAACATCGGCAACGAGTTCTGGGAGAATTCGCTGGTCGCCGGCGCGAACAGTGGGCGCTCGGTGCGCGTCCCGGCCGCGAGCCTGGCCAGTCTGGTCGGTCGCCTGGATTACGCCCCGACGGCCCTCATCGTGGACATCGAGGGTGCCGAGCAATTTGTGGACTTCCGCCAAGTGCCGCCCAGCGTGAAAAAAGTCATCATCGAGTTGCACCCGCACTGCATCGGCCACGCCAAGACGTATCAAATAGTCGCTGACTTTGTGAACCTCGGTTTTCACGTAGAACGCGAAGAGGGGGGAACATTTCTCTTCCTGCGCCCATGAGGGAGACCCTGAATAACCGTATCGTGCATGTGCCCCGGCGTTTTGTGGCCGAAGAATGGGGCGGGACCGAAACCGTTATTCTGGAAATTTCCCGGCAGCAGCAACAAGCCGGGGAGAGCCCCGAAATTCTCACGTCCATGGCCTTGGCCAAGCGACGGGAGGAAGAGATTGGCGGAGTGCCGGTAAGACGTTTTTCCTATTCGTATCCCTACTTCGGCCTGAGCCAGGCGGACCGCGCAGCGATGGACAAGAAAGGCGGTAACTTGCTTTCGCTTTCCTTGTTCGCCTCGCTGCTCACGCGGCCGAACGTCCGGCTTTTCCACGCTCATACTCTCAAGCGGCTTGGCGGCGAAGTGCTCACCGCCGCGCGGTTGCGCCGGAAACCGTTTGTGGTGTCGTTGCACGGCGGGGTGTTCGATGTGCCCTCTGCCGAACTCCAACAGTTGATCGCACCCATCCAAGGCAAACTGGAATGGGGCAGGATTTTCGGCGCGGTCTTCGGCTCGCGGCGGGTTCTGGAATCGGCAGACCAGGTGATTTGCGTGGGCCAGAGCGAAACAGCCAAAGCGGCGGAGCAAATCGGCCACGACCGCGTCGCTTACCTGCCCAATGGTGTGGATTGCACAAAGTTTGCGACGGGGGACGGTGTGGACTTCCGTCGCAAGCACAGTATTCCGGCTGGCGCGTTGCTAGTGCTCAACATCAGCCGCATTGACGCCCAAAAGAACCAAAGGCTGCTGCTCGAGGCGTTCGCCTGTTTCCGCGCCCGGCAGGCAAACGCATTTCTGGTGTTGATCGGTCCGGAAACGCAACCGGAGTACGCCGCCAGCCTCCGCGAATTCATTGCCACCAGCAATCTTGGCGACTGCGTGCGGATGCTGCCCGGTTTGCGCAATGACAGTGCCGATCTGGTTAATGCCTATCACGCCAGCGATGTATTTGTGCTGCCCTCACGGCACGAGCCGTTTGGCATCGTGGTCCTTGAGGCGTGGAGTGCGGGGCGTCCGGTCATCGTGAATCACGTCGGCGGTCTTAAAGCGCTCGTGCGTCATGGGGGAAATGGCTTGTTCATCAATCCAGCCTCCGAAGCGACGACGCTGGACCTGGCCGAGCAACTCCAATTGCTCGCCACCGCACCTGCCTTGCGCCAGAAACTCGGCCACGCCGGACGGGACGAAGCCCGCTCGCACTATGACTGGAGTCGGATCGCGCAGAAACTCGAAGATCTTTACCAGGCAGCGGAGCGTCATGCCGCGTGTCGTTACGGACGGAGGTCTGCATGAACTACGCGGAGGTGAAGCGCAACATTTGGAGTAACTCGATCTCAAACTATATCCGCACGGTGGTCGGCATGGCCGTGGGATTACTCACGTTTCGCATGCTCTACCAGGCGCTTAACAAGGAACAGTTCGGCTTCTGGTCGCTGCTCTGGAGCGTGTTTGGCTACGGCATTCTGCTCGACTTTGGGTTTGGCTTCGCCGCGCAGAAGCGGGTCGCCGAGTTGTCAGTCAAACAGGATTGGGCCAAGCTTAGCCGCGTGTTGAGCACCATTCTTTTCTTCTACACCGGCGTGGCCGTATTCATCGCGCTGATCGTCCTGGTTGGTTCGACGCACATTGTGGGCTGGTTTGGGGTGTCCCCTCAGAATGCGGAAGAGTTCCGGCGCATCCTCGTGGTCTTCTTTGTCGGGATTGGCATTGCTTTTCCGATGGGCATCTTTCCGGAAATTCTCCGCGGCCAGCAACGCATCCGCCTCGTCAACAACCTCATCTCCGCCGCGCTCGTGCTGCGCCTCGGGTTGATCGCCTGCGCGGTCTGGTACAAGTGGAGTTTCATGGCGGTGATGTTCATTGCACTGGTCTTTGCACTCATACCAGATTGTCTGGCCGCCTTGCTCGCGCTGCGGTGGATGCCGGCCGTGCGACTGAGCCCGCGTCTATTTTCGCCCGCATTGATGCGCGAGACCATGTCATTTTCCATCTTTGCCTATCTTGGCACGGCCACGAATATCGTGCTGGGAAAGACCGATCAACTGGTGCTTGGCGCGACGCTTTCGATTAGCGCGGTGGCGTTATACCAGGCCGGTGCCAAGATTGCCGAGGTTTTCAGCCAGTTTACCCGACAGGTACAGGATACGCTTTCGCCCGCCGCCGCGCACCTGCATGCCATCGGCGACCGTGCGGCCCTGAGCGACCTGCTCGTGAACAGTATGCGCTGGAGCGTGCTCATCGCCACACCGTTGTATTTGCTCTGCGCGTTTTATCTCGATGAATTGCTGCAACTACTCACCGGCGACCGGCTCATCGCCCGTGAGACCTACCTGGTCGGTCAGGTGTTGCTGCTATGGTTTTATACCACCATCCTCACGCACAGCGTATCGAAACGCATCTTCATGATGTGCGGCCACGAGCGCCGCCTGCTTTGGCTTGGGCTGGGTGAGGCGATCGCCAATCTGGCGCTCAGCGTTACGCTCGTCCTCATTTTCCGTAACGTCGCCGCGGTGGCAGTTGGCTCACTTATTCCCACCCTTTACTTCGGCTGGGTGCATCTCTGGCCGTGGATGGCGCGCGAGGCTGGAATGCGCGGGTGGCAACTTTTCTCGCGCACGGTGTTGCCGTCGTGGGCGGCCTGCGTGCCGATGCTGGTGGTGCTGGTCGCATTTCAGTTTGTAACGCTGGCCCCCGGCGGCAAGGCAGTGGTGGCAATGTTCATTGAGTCAGCGATCGCCGGGCTGGTCGCGTTGGTGGGTCTTTGGCGCATCGCCCTGAATGTAAACGAGCGGGAACAGCTTGCCGTGAAATTTTTCGCAAAATTCCCGCGGCTGCGGAAACAACCGGTATGAGTACTCCCATCGTCAGTATCATCATGCGCAGCTACAACGAGGCTTGGGCCTTGAAGGAAACACTGCCCGCCCTTCAAGCCCAGGAATACCGGAACTGGGAGTTGATCGTCATTGATAGCGGCAGCACGGATGGCTCCCAGGAACTTATCCGCGCCGTTCAACCCGCGCATTTCATTCAAATCACTCCGCAGGAATACAACCCCAGCCGCGTGATGAATCAGGGGATGCGCCTCGCACAGTCCGAGTTTGGCATCTTCCTTAATGCCGATGCTACGCCGCAGGGAACTCACTGGTTACAGCCCTTGGTGGGGACACTCCAAAACTGCCGGGTTGCCGCCTGTTTCGGACGTCAGATTCCCCGTCCGGATTGTCAGGCGGTATTCGCCTGTGACTATGAACGCTGTTTTGGTCCAAACCGTGAATCCGTCAACTGGGAACATTTCTTCAGCATGGTTAGCAGCGGTCTGCGCAAAGATGCGTGGGCTAAGCGCGGGTTCCGCGAGGACCTGCAATACGCCGAGGACGACGAATACACGCGCTGGTGCAAGGCCCAGGGTTATGAGGTGGTTTACGTGCCGACGTCGGTGGTCATGCACTCGCACAACTACACGCCGCAGCAAGCCTGGAAACGCAGCTTTGGCGACGCCCGGGCCCATGGTAAATCATGGTCCGGCCGCCCGGGGGAATTCAATTGGTTGAAGACGGTCGCATTCGGCTGGCTGAGCGATGTGCTTCACGACGCCAAATTCTGTGCCCAAACGCGACGCCTGCGCGAGCTTCCGCACGCCGCCCGCATACGCTGGCAGCAGCGGTGTGGCAAGCTGGCCGGGTTCCGTCAGGGCTGGGCTGAGGCCAATGGAGGTGAACGATGAGAATCCTGACCGTATCCAATCTCTATCCACCCCACTACGTGGGCGGCTATGAGCTGATCTGCTCAACCATGGTGCAAGCGCTGCGCGCTCGCGGTCACACCGTTCAAGTGCTGACGTCCAATCACGGGGGCGAAGCGGCGGCCACCATTTCAGGCGAGCAAGGAGTGACGCGCACCTTGCGCATTCACGGTTTTTTTGGTCATCCATGGCTCGGCATTCGCAAACTACGCGAATTGGAATGGCATAATAACTGCCAGTTGCGTGAAGCCGTGGCTGGCGTTAAACCTGAGGTTGTTTACGTTTGGAATCTTGGCGGCCTCTCGAAATCCCTTTGCCTCACCCTTCAAAATCTGGGTGTGCCGGTTGTTTATTCGGTCTTCGACCACTGGATTGCGCGCAGTCTGGTCGCGGACGTATGGCTCGACTGGTGGAATCGGGAACACCTAACTCACGCCGCCCGCTTGATGCGTTACTGGTGGACCCTTACGGGTGCGCGGCGGCGTTGGAGCCGGGTTGCGCCAACGAATTCCGTTCGCGACATTCGGTTCCCCCGCATCCATTTTTGCAGCCGCGCGCTCCGCGAGATAACCGTTGCGAAAGGATATGCCGTCCAACATGGCGAAGTCATTTACAGCCCAGTTGATACCGCCCGATTTGATGGTCAGCCAGCTCCCGCTTCACAAGCGTTGCGCAAGCTGCTGTACGTCGGCCGACTGGCAGAAGATAAAGGCGTGATGACGGCGCTCAAAGCCATGGCCACAGTGCAGGGCAAATTTCCCGGCGAGCTGCACATCTGCGGCAAAGGTGACGCCGAGTACACCGCCATGCTGACAAGGTTCGTCGAACAGCATCGCCTCCCGGTTTTCTTTCACACCGCAACTGCCGCCGATATGCCAGCGGTCTATCATAAGCACGATGCGCTGCTCTTCACTTCCGAATGGGAAGAACCGTTTGCGCTCACTCCACTCGAGGCCATGGCCAGTGGACTCCCGGTCATCGGGACTACGACCGGCGGCAGCAAGGAACTGTTCGTTCATGGCGACAATGCCTTGACCTACCGTGCCGGTGATGCGGATGAACTCGCCACGCGCATCCTTGAACTGGCGGCCGATCCGATCCGCCGACTGCGGCTCGCGACCCATGGCCATACCGAAGTACGCTCCCGGTTTGCTGAACCGGTCATCGTTAGCCAAATTGAAAACTATCTTTTAGCAAGCGTTAGCGCTACCGTTTCCCGAACGGCAGCCACAGTTTAATCGGCGCAAATGAATGAGACACGCTTGCGGTTTAGGTTGGCACGCTGCTCGCGTGATAGCGAATGAATGTGAATAAACAATTGCCACACCGTGTTGGTGCAGAATCGCTTCGTGATTGTAATGCGGTCAAGTTTGATCCGCTTGCTACGGCACAGTCATGCAAACGAATTGTATCTGATTTGCCCTCCCAGCAATCGCAACCGTTGCGGTTCACGGTGGACGGCAGTTCGGAATTAGAACAGCATCTGGATTCGGTCTGTGCCAAGGTACGCGCTGGGGTTCGGGCACTTGTTCCGAACGAGAAAATGGATGGTTTGCTGCTGGCCGGTGGTTATGGGCGTGGCGAAGGGGGCGTGCTCCACACCAGCACCGGCGATCAACCCTATAATGACATGGAGTTCTATGTTTTCATTCGGGGTAATCGCCTGCTTGCCGACCGAAATTATCGCGCTGCACTACATGAACTCGGCGTTGGTTTGACCCAACCGGCAGGCTTGGATATCGAGTTCAAGGTACTCACAATCAATACGTTGCGACGCTCGGCCCCGTCCATGTTTTATTACGATCTCGTCCTTGGACATCGGTGGCTTATCGGTGACGATGCCTTATTATCCGGCTGTGAACACCATCGCGACGCCGGGAAGATTCCACTGCACGAGGCGACGCGCCTATTGATGAACCGCTGCTCGGGCCTACTCTTTAGCGCCGAGCGCCTAAGCCGGGCGGATTTCGGTCCGGCAGAAGCGGATTTTGTCGGACGCAATCATGCCAAGGTTCAACTTGCCTTGGGCGATGTCCTGCTTGCCGCCAGCCAGCAGTACGACTGGAGTTGCCGCGAACGCCACGCGCGCTTGTTGCAACTTGACGGACTCGCTGACCAGGAATTGTTTGCAGCGATCTGTGCTCACCACACGACCGGGGTGGCCTTCAAGCTGCACCCCTGCCGTTCCCTGGAAACCCGCAGCAAACTCACACAGCGTCAGGCCGAACTCAGCGATCTCGCCCGACGGCTTTGGCTGTGGCTGGAAAACCGTCGGTTAAGTACCAACTTTACCAGCACCCGCGAGTACGCGTTGAGTGCGTGCAACAAGTGTCCCGAACAGCCTGGCTGGCGTAATCGGCTGGTAAACGTCCGCGAATGTGGCATCGCCGGAATTTCCTGCGCTCGCTATCCGCGCCAGCGTTTGCAGCATGCGTTGTGCCTGCTGCTGTGGGAAAACAATTTACACGACGATACTGCGGGGCGACAGCGCGTTCAACAGGAACTCCGCAGCCAGGCGGGGGACTTCGCCGGGCTCGTCGAGGCCTACCAACACCTCTGGCACCGTTTCAACTGACCATGCGCATTCTTGTCGTCTATCCGTACATTCCGTTCCCGGTGGATCGTGGCACCTACCAACGCACGTTCCACTTGTTGCGCGCGCTGGCGCGCGACCACGAGGTGGATTTGCTGGCGCTTAGCGAAGCCGGTGAACGCTGCGAGCAAAAACCTGTATTTACCGAATTTTGCCGGCGGGTGGAGTTCGTGCCGTTTGAACATCCGGCCTGGCCACGACTCTTTCCCGACCGTCTTTTGCACCCGTTGCCAACGACCGTGCGCCATTGGCAACTGCCACACGTGGCCGAGGCGATTCACCGTTTTGCCAGCGGCCACGACTATGAGCTGGTGCATGTGTGCGATATCGTCATGGCACAGTATTTCTTCAATGCGCTTGCCCAGCTTCCGCTCGCCGTGGACCGGAGCCGGGTGGACTTGCAATTCCAACTCGCCCAGCGCGAAGTCATGGCGGGCGGCGTCCGCCAAACCGTGCTCGACTGGGAGAATCTTATGAAACTCAAGCGCTTTGAGCGTCGTGTTGCACGGCGCGCGGCGGTGGAGGTGGTCTGTGGGCCGGATGACGAGACGTTTATTCGTGAGCGCATCAGTCGGCGGGTGAAAGTTCAGGTGATCACGAACGGCGTGGACCTTGATTACTTCACGCCAGCCGCCTCGCCTGAACCGCGTGCGCCCGAACCGACCGTGCTTTTCTGCGGCGCAATGGACTACCTGCCAAACGTAGACGCGCTGCAGTGGTACTTTGGCGAAATCCATGACGCGCTACGCCAGCAAGTCCCGGACTTGCGTGTGCTTATTGTTGGAAAATCTCCGACGCGGGAGGTGCAAGCGTACGCCCAACGCGCGGGCGTCACGGTTACCGGCGGCGTGCCGGATGTGCGGCCTTTTTACCGTCGAGCCTGGCTGCAAATTGTACCGTTGCGCGTCGGTGGCGGTACGCGGTTGAAGATTCCCGAAAGCATGGCGATGGGCACACCCGTCGTCTCGACGACCATCGGCGCACAAGGACTTGATCTGCGACAGAGTGAGGACATCCTGCTTGCCGACGCGCCGGAGGATTTTGCCGCGCAGACGGCACGGGCACTGAAGGACACTGCGCTGCGCACACACCTTGACCAGACGGGAAGGCAGACGGTTGCCGCCCGGCTTTCCTGGCTCCTGCTCGGAAAACAACTCAGCAACTATTATGCCGAGAACTTTTGAAACCCCTTATTGGAAACGTCGGCGCGTACTCTGGTCCGTCGGCAGCCTGCTATTACTCGGCGGGGTGGCGACCGTGGCAACGCTCCGCTCCCGAACGGCGCTTATCGTGGTGTATAACGATACCGGCGCCAACTTGGCGGAATTGACCATCAGTGCCTGCGGGCAGTCGCAGACACATCGCGATGTGGGGGATCACGAATCAGTGCTCATGAAGCTCAAACCGGCAAATACGGAGAGCGACATTGCCGTGTTCACCAACGGCACGGTCATGTGGCGGGGCGACTATGTTGAGCCGCGCCGTGCATCCCGATCCGTTGTACGGTTACAACGCGATGGGCAGGTGGAATGCTTCACGACCGGTTCATGGTGGCAAGACTACCTGGTTGGCGCTGCAACCGAATCGCGGTCAACTCCCTGATCTGAATCCTTATGAACTCTGCAAACCAGCCTACTCCCGCTAGCGGATATTCCCCAACCAGCACTGGTGCTGGCGAGCGTCAGCTTGATTCCACTACGGCAAAACCGCTCCGGCAGCGGAGCCTGCCGGCGCCCATCGCGATTCTCGGCGTACCGTTTGATATCGTCACCATGGCTGGTACGCTGGAATTGATCGAGGAAATGATTATCTCCCGCAAGCCCCACTACGCCGCAACCGCGAACGTGGATTTCGTGGTGCAGGCCATGGAAGACATTGAGCTGCGACGGATTCTGTTGGATGCGCATTTGGTGTTGGCCGATGGCATGCCGCTGGTATGGGCGTCGCGCTGGCTGGGCAACCCGTTACCGGAACGGGTTACCGGCTCCGACCTGGTCCCGCGCCTGCTGTGCGAAGCAGAGCGCAAGGGCTGGCGCGTGTTTTTCCTCGGAGGAAGCGAGCAAAGCGTTGCGATAGCGGCAGAGAAATCCCTCAAAAAGCATCCCAACCTAAAAATCGTCGGTGCCTACTCGCCGCCGTTCAAATCCCTGCTGGAGATGGACCATGAGGATATTGTGAGGCGCGTTTGCGCGGCCAGCCCGGACGTGCTGCTGGTCGCATTCGGCTGCCCCAAACAGGAAAAATGGATCAACATGCACTTCCGCAAGCTCGGTGTGCCGCTATCCGTGGGCGTGGGAGCCACGATTGATTTTCTGGCCGGCACCATGAAACGCGCGCCCGTCTGGATGCAGCGAACCGGGACTGAGTGGATTTACCGGATGCTTCAGGAGCCGCGCCGATTGTTCCGGCGGTATGGGACCGATCTCTGGATATTCAGTCGTGCCATTTTCAAACAGTGGTGGCACATGCGCACCGGTCGAGCAGCGAGCAGGACCGCCGATGCTCCGGCGGCACTCACGATCCTGGGTAAATCACTTCAAGTCCTCGAACTGCCTTCGCGGCTCGATGCGGAGGCGGTTCGGAGCAACAGTGAGCAATGGAACAAATTGGCGGAAGCGGACCGACATTTACTGGTGGACATGTCCAAGATTGAGTTTATTGACAGTACGGGCGCGGGTCTGCTGGTGCGTTTCGAGCGGCGGATGCGCGGGAGTAATCGGCAAATACTGCTCCTGGCTCCATCCAAGGCTGCGCAAGGAGCTTTGACGTTGATGCGCATCACCGATCTGTTGCCCACGGCACCAAACTTAGAGGCGGCTCGCGAAATGATCGCCCGCCGGATTGCCGAACAAGCCACGGTAGTTACGCCCAAGCTGCCCGGCGCGGAAGCAGCGTTGGCTTGGCAGGGAGAAATTGTGGCAGCCAATGCCGATGAGGTTTGGCGATCCACCGAACAATGCCTCGACCGCCTAGCCGGTAATGCCAGCACCCTGACCATCAATTTGGCCGGGGTGCGCTTCATGGACAGCACCGGCGTCGGATTGATGGTACGAGCCAGGAAACAGGCGGATTTGCGTGGAATCGAGGTGCAGTTTCTGGCTCCCTCGCCCGCAGTCCAAAACGTTCTGCGGACACTACGATTGCTGACCATGATTTCCGGGAGGGAAACTTGAGAATTGCCTTGTCCACCTCGGTTATTCAGCGGGGTAAGTCCGGCGTCGGCCAATACGTTTTCGCGCTCGTCAAAGCCATGTTGTCGTTCGCCGACAGACACGAGTTCCACTTGCTGGTGCTGGAGGACGATCTGCCACTTTTCGCCTTCGCCGCCGGGCGCATGAAGCTAGTGCCCGTGCCTGAGAAATGGCGTCCGGCGCTTCGGAACATCGTTTGGCACCAGGTGGTGCTGCCACGCTGGCTGAGGCAGCAACGCATGGATGTGCTGCATATCCCCAGTTACCGGCGGATGTTGTGGTCCGCGCCCTGCGCGCGGGTATCTACCATTCACGATCTGGCGCCATTCCATGTGTCAGGAAAATATGACTGGGCCAGAATGTTTTACGGGCGCGTCGTAGTGCGACAGCTCGCCCGTCGGCAGACTCAAGTCATCGCCATCAGTAGTAATACGGCGCACGATATTCGTCGGTTCTTTGGGGTCGAACCAAGCCGTCTTCACATCATTCACAATGGTATTGACCATCAACGCTTCACGGTGGGAGATGCCGCGCAAGCGCGACACGACGCGGCCCGGCGCTGGCGGTTCGACCGTCCGTTCTTTCTCTACGTGTCCCGCCTTGAACATCCGGCCAAAAACCATGTGCGGCTCATCGAGGCATTCAACCAATTTAAGTCGCAAACCGGGGCGGACTGGCTGCTCGTGCTTGGTGGAAGCGACTGGCACGGGGCGGAGCACATTCATGCCATGGCCAAGACTTCGCCGTTTGTCCGTGACATTCGGTTCCTTGGCTTCGTGCCAGACGATGTGTTGCCGGAGCTCTATCGTGCCGCAAGCGCGATGGTGTATCCGTCGCTGTTCGAGGGATTCGGCTTTCCGCCCATTGAGGCAATGGCGTGCGGCTGTCCGGTGATCAGTTCGACGCGCGGATCGTTAGGCGAAGTAGTCGGTGACGCGGCAGAAATTGTGGAACCGGAAAGCGTCGCCAGCATCACGTCAGCGCTATGCAACATGGCCACCAATGAGCCGCGCCGCACCCAACTCCGAACTGCGGGCTTCCACAATGCCCGACGTTTCGATTGGGCCATGAATGCCAAGCAGGTGATTGACACGTACGAGCGTGCGGTGATCGAATTTGGAAAGGGGAGAATGACCGGTGCCAAGGAAACCACGTTTGACAGAGGGTAAGCCTGGTGGTACCGATAACTGATCAGGTTGACGGGGTCAGGAGCGCTTGACTTTACTTTACATTGTAAACAGACGGCGATAGGTTTGGCACGGAATTAGCTTTATGGGGATGACAGTGATCGAAATAATGACAGAAACCTTTGCAAATCAGGGTATTTTAAACCCGATCGCGTGTTATAAACACACGACAGGATATGTCGAGTCTTGTGAGAAATATGCAATTGCATTGCCAATGCAATGCAATTATGGAGATCGTTGTGGTAACACGGAATTATGCCGGTTATTTTTATGACCGCCGCCAACGAAAACACATCGTCCGCCGCGCCACCTGAGGCACCTGCTTCCGCTCGCGAAGAAACTTTGGCGAGACCGGAAGTGAGGGGCACGTCCTTGCCCTTTGACCCTTTGCGGGTGGCGGCGGCGATTCTGCGGAAGTGGCATTGGATTTTATTCAGCGGTCTCCTGCTCGCTCTAATTGGCGGCGCAGCGGCATATTTCACCGTCGAACCGCAATACACCGCTTCGGCACAACTTATGCGGCAGGAAGTGGCCGGCATGTTTCGCGCCTCGGACCAGGGCGAGCCGTTCAAACCGCGCCAGCTCTCGGTCCCCACGCTGGTGGGCTATATGAAATCTCCAGCGGTGCTGCAACCGGTGAGCGCGCAGGCTCAGCCATCGCTTTCAGTCCAGGCAGTTCTCGGTGGCCTGACCATCACGCCGGAACGCAACACGGATTTGATTACGGTCACGTTCAAATCCAAGCGCAGCAGCGAGACGGCCCTGCGCATATTGAATCTGTATGGCCGGGAGGTAGTCCGACTCACGCGGGAGATGCAGGCGCAAGAAGCAGCCGATGTGAACCGGCTCCTGAAAAAACAGTTGGTGAAGACCGACGATGACCTGCGTGGGATCAATAACGAACTACTCGTGTTCTCGCAGGAGGCCGGGATCATCAATGTGGATAAGGAGATTGACGCCTATTTGCACAAGCTGGGTGAACTCGATCTGAGATTCGAGTCCACGCGTCTCGACTTTGAAACGCTCGACTTGAAAATCAACGCCCTGCAAAAGGAACTGGCGGAGCACAACCCACTCGTCGAACGCGCCAATGCGGCTCGTGATCGGCTGGCGGAAATGCGCGCGCAATACACGGACGCCAATCCCTTGGTGGAAGAGCAAAAGGAACGGGTGGCGGCGATGGATAAACAATTAAGCGAGGCGGAGAACAAACCGATCCCGCCGCCGCGCCAGGGTGAGAGCGGTCTGGCAGCAAGTTTTTATCAGGAACTGCTATCCCTGAAAACACAGCGGGACGTATTGGCCTCGCAGCTCGAAAAACTAATCGCCGTGCGCCAGGCGGTGGAAAAGAAACTGCGCGCATTGCCGGAGAAGGGCCTGCAATACGCGCGTCTCAAAGCGCGCCAGCAATCGCTTGAAGCGGTGCAATCGTTGCTGACCAGCCGCCAGCGCGAAGCCCAGCTCTACGAAGAAAACCCGCTGGGTTACTACCGTTTCTTTGAAGCGAAACCGGATCAGGTGGAGACGGTTGGGCGCACCAAAAAAGTCGCCCTGCTCGCGGGGGCGGGCGGCGTATTGGGCGCCCTTATTTGCCTCGCGCTGGTGGGACTGGTAGAATCGTTGGACGAACGTCTCAAAACCCCTGCGGACGCACAGCGGGTAACCCGCCTGCCATTGCTGGCACGGCTTCCAAACTTGGAGTCGCTGGATGCTGTCGGGCAGTCCGCGTGGGCGTTTCGCACGTGGATGGCATTGCAGACGAAACTCAGTGCCTCGGCGTCCGGTAATATTGTCTGCGGTGTGGCAGCCTCCTCGGCAGGTGAAGGCTGCTCGACGTGGCTGGAGTTGCTCGGTCACGCCGCTGGGCAGCGTGAAAGCAGCGTACTGGTAGTGACGAATGTCAAACCGCACAACGGCACGCACATCGGGCTGAAAGACGCCCTGGAGAATTCCGCGCGGGTGCGGCCTGAAGTGGGTTCGCCGAAATGGTTGATCGTTCCAGAGGACTGGCGGTGGGATGCGCCCCACCGGCAACAATGGCACGCCGCGCTAAATGAATGGCAGCGGACGCAACGGCTCGTGATTTTGGTGGAACTCACCGCCACGGATCAGCCGGATACCCTGTTGATGGCAGAGAGCCTGACGCAACTGATCTGGCTCGTGGGTTGTGGGCAGGCGCGCACGGCTGAGACGACCCAACGGCTTGAGACCCTCCGGCACGCCGGTTGCCGGTTCGCCGGTATGGTTTTGAACCGGCACCAGAAACTCTTTTCCTGGCTGCCAATGAATCTATGAAAACGTTCTTGAGGGCGTGGATGAAAGTCGGGCTGGCACTCCTCGTTGCCATCACTTCCCTGTATGCGGGTGATGAAGCGAGGGCTCTGCCGGTTGGCGAGAATCCGCCTCCCCCGCCCGTATTCTCCGGGCCAAACGCGATGACCAAGGGAGTCTGGCAGCAGCGTCTCACACTCGGCCCTGGCGATGTGGTGAATTTCTCGTTTTATGGCCGGCCGGAGCTGACCCGCAACGATGTGGCCATCGAACCCGATGGTCGCATCAGTTACCTGCAAGTCCAGATGGTATTAACCAACGGCCTGACGCTTGATGAGTTGCGGGAGACCATGACGTCCAAGCTGGCACAGTTTTATCAGCGGCCACGTATTATCGTCACGCCGGGTGCGTTTAAGAGCAAGAAGTTCTGCGTGCTCGGCAAGGTTGTGAACAAAGGTGCTTACATTCTTGACCGGCCGATGACGGTGCTCGAAGCCGTAGCCCAGGCTGGCGGATTGGAGACCGGCCTTTTTCAACTGAATACGGTTGAACTTGCCGATTTGCCGCGCAGTTTTATTATCCGGCAGGGGCG
>JBAXGN010000075.1 GCA_037139415.1 Verrucomicrobiota bacterium
AACAACAAAAAACAAAACAAAAAAACATTTACACAATTATATTTACAAAACCTCATTTATCATTTATGGCTTACATATCTAAGGAATTTTGCAGTTAAATCGTCTGATTTGAGTGCTCCTTGTATTATACGCTCCAAGAGGCGCTGTTCGCACTTTTCTAATCTCCTAACGTTTAACCCTTTATCAAGTTCTTTTTCCAATTTTTTCGCATCGAACTCACGGGCTTTTTTGTAAAACACAGCACTCGGTTTTGTTACTATAGGATGCTCTGCGACTCCAATCAAACACGACCTGTCAGAACATTTCTCTGCATCTGTTATATTTACAGCAAGAACCTTATTCCCCATTACTTTTGAGACAACAAACCATGGGTGGTTGGAATCGCCAACCAATTGAAAAGCTGTTCCTATCTCAATGCTCATTAACTAGCCCCAAAAAGCAATTCCACCCTATTGAAATTTTCCGTTTGCTCGGCAGCCTCGCAAATTTCTTCTTTTTGTTTACCTACTGCTTCCAGAATACTTTCGTAAGAAATCGGTTTTGATCCAGATTTTCTTTCTTCATATTCTTTAAGCTTATGGCAATAATCGCGCATCATTTTCCAGTTGTAGTTACGGAACTTCCTGTGAATTTGCTTTAATATGTCCTCCTCAGATTTTGAAAGTTCATCCGTTCCTGGCTCTTTGAGTAGCGATATGCGATTTGTTTGTTGGTCGGCAGGCGAAACGAATTTCCCCCAGTCACCCTGAAAGCGTGGACAGGCTCCTTTTGTCAAATCATAGACAGTACTTAGAACCGGACCATATTGCATGGAAACTGGTGAATCTCCAGTGAGAGGCTCATTCCATTTTTCAAGCGAAATTCTATCGGCGAGGTACAGCATTTTTATGAAGATATATTTATCCATATCCCCATCATTCAACCTCAACAGCACACAGGCAGCTTGAGTTGCCTTCTTCACATTGAACTTAAACTGCATCGTTTTCATTTGCCGCCTTTAACGTAGCTGATTTTCAATAAAGAAGCAATTGGAATCTCTTGCGACCTCATGTACGCATGCAGAATTGAGAGCAGAAATGCAATAAAAACAGAATCGCAAAACCTTTATAAAGAATAGGATAGGACGCTTTTTTCGCAGAATGAACTTGTAAAAAAAAGCAGCCATTAGCATTCAAAGGACCATCATTCGTTACGATTTATGGAAGCAGTCGCAGTCGGAAAAACATCCGTTTAGCGTTTGCGATCCCCCAGTAATCGGACGGCGTCCAAGTATTGTTCGTTGCAAAAAAGGACACCCCGTAATTCACCCAATTGCCGAAATCATAGGCGATTTCCAATTGATAACTTTGCCCAAGCATCAGGCTGTTTGCGTTGGGAATTACGGCGTTTCGATAAGCAGCGGGCGGAATATTAATCACGGTGTTGCTACTATAACTCGAACCCGCACTGGTGATCACAATATTTGTAACCGAACCATTGCTAATCTGTGTGTATGCTGCTGCACCCTGGCCACTTATGTCTCGGAACGTAACGGAGGGAGCAACTTTGTAATCACTCCCAGATGCGTTCAAATTTGCGCCGACAACAAACCCGTTTAAAATAACTGGAGTGGCGGCTGCGGCAGGAGTATTTGTAAGGACGATATTCACAGCCGGAAAGAATGCTGGGCCGACTTGAGCAACTGTGGTGAATGGATAGCCAAGGCCCGCACTAGTAATTACGATATTCGTAACAGAACCACCGCTAATTTGGCCGTAGCCGCTGGCTCCACTTCCCCCTTGTCCGCTAAATACGACGATTGGCGAATTGGTGTAACCACAACCACCGTCTGTCAAAGTTACCCCAACAACAAATCCGTTTACTATAACAGGTATGGCTTTTGCCGGCACTGCGTTCACAATTACAACTGCAACCGAACTCGTTACACTTCCCATGGCATTGGTGACAACAACATCATATTGAGTAGCATTGTTTTCCGATACGCTGATCAAGCTTAAGGTCGGTGATGTCGAACCACTTATATTGCCACCATCTGCCAGATTTGTTCCACCTTGCCGCCACTGATAGACGAAAGGCGGCGTTCCAGTTACGGTCACCTTAAGAACGAATGAACTACCAGGACAAACAGCAAGATTTAACGGCTGTTGCGTTATTTGCGGTGGATTGGTTTTGATGTTCCCAATGTAAATTCCGCCAGTACCAACTGCTGCCATCAGTCTAGTCCCGTCAGACGTTGACGCGACTGAACTCCACGCTATGCCATCTGGTATGCTACTCTGAATCCATGTGAGACCTGAATTTGTCGAAGTGTAGATTCCGGCTGTATGTAAAGCTGCTAATTTTGTCCCATCGGATGACGTGGCGACACGAAACCAATTCGTGCTAGGCGCACTGGTCTGCGCCCAAGTGAGACCGGAATTAGTAGAAGTGAATATTCCACCGCCAAAAACTATCGCGACCAATTTACCTCCATCGGCTGATATGGCTACATCTTTCCATGAGTTCGCTGGTGCGCTGGTCTGTATCCAGGTCAATCCTGAGTTTGTTGAAGTATAAATTCGGCCATAAAGGTCTGCCGCAATTAATGTTGTTCCGTCAAATGACGCGGCAACACGATAAGTTCCGTTAGTAGGTGTGATTGCTGGCAGCCATGTGAGACCTGAATTTGTTGAGATGAAAACACCGCTTCCAGAAGCGCTACCGCCAGATCCGGCCACCAATTTTGTTCCGTCATACGATGACGCGACTGACCACCAGTTCTTATTTGGCGCACTGGTTTGGGTCCACGTGAGGCCTGAATTGGTTGAAATGTAAATGCTACCGTTTATGCCGTCGCCAACCGCTGCAAGCAGTTTGCTTCCGTCGGATGATGAAGCACCACAACTCCACTGAATCACGGTTGGCGCAGCACTTTTCGTCCAAGTCACACCGCCATTAGATGAAATCCAAATCTCATTGGTAACACCGTAAACTGCTGCCATTAATTTCGTTCCATCAGAGGATGAGGTAACGAACTGCCACTGCTTATTTGGGGCACCGCTTTGCGTCCAAACAAACTCCTGTGCGTAAAGCAAAACAGAACAAGCGGCCATTATGACCATTATCCATAATATCGTTTTCATCAGTGTCCCTTTGCAAAGGCTGGAAACAATCCTGCGCCGATGAATTGTAAATGCAAGCGCGGAATTTCCAAATGACTATAGCCACAATTGACTATGGCACGCCAAGGAAATGGTTTTGCTAAGGGGTTGCGGAAATGGCCAGCGGTTCTGGTTCTGGCGCTATAGGCGCAACACTCACCAGCGGGACTGCTGCCATAGAGACTTGCTGCTTGTTACTTGCTGACGGCCTATTGGTTCCCGGTAGTGGTCTGCCGCTCAATACCCGCTCCAAGTCGCTGAAAGTCGCGATGCTGCGAGACATCTTTTCAATGGCCGTGGTGTCTATCTCTTTGGCATTGAGCAGGGCATCGAATAGCTGATGGAGCTTGTCTAGCTGTTGCCTCACGCGTGGGAGTTGCCGCCGTTGGTAGGCATCTAGCGGGATATTAGCGACAATAGCGGGCGCAAGCGACGGGTAAAGTCTCCGCAAGCGGCGAGCCTCATGGCTACGCATAGCTAACGCTCTGGCGTTTCCTTGGTTTATTCGGCCAGGGATATTGGCGATAGTGGTTTCAATTACAGCAACCATGATGCAGTGTACCACATAAGGCATTGAAAGTCCAAGGGGTTACACCTTTGAAGCTTCCAGAAAACCAAGGCGCATGAAAACGGGGGATTCTCTATTCCGAGCCACCCCCGAAGTCCCCGCCCCACCCCCACTCCGCCCCCACGGTCCCCGGCTGAAAAGAGATTCCCTTGCCCGGCTACGATTCGGCCCGGTCAATGGCTGGCAGTTCCGCCCGGCATCCGGTAGCTTGTTTTGATGGTTGGGCAGGTGAGCGCCACCGGGGAAACCTTCCCGCGCCGTTTGCCCCGCGTCTATCCCTTTCCGCAATGTGATTACCTTCCGCCGTGTTCGGCGTGGCCTTGGGGCATCCTGGCGCGTCTGGCGGGTAAGGTGATTCAACGCCAGCACCAGCGCCGGAAGTTGGACAAGCAGGGACACGCTGGCAGATGGTTGCCGCCCAGCCACGCGGGGAACACGTTTCAAACCGTGCTAGCGGAAAGGAGCTAGCACCCTGCCGGGCATCAAGAGAAACCCGGAAGACGTTCCAAGGGCAGGAAAGCGCCCTTTGGCATCATGGCACAGTGATGCAAACGAACGCTGAGCCGGGGAAACCATCAGGAACCGAAAGCGGCTTTAGAAGCTTCAAAGTGGAACAGAAGTGGAACAAAGAAATATTTTAAAGCCGGAAAAAGAATTTTATTTTAGCAGGAATAAGTGAATTTAAGCACTGTTTTACCGAGGTTTTTTGAAGTGGTGGCTGGGGGCGGAATTGAACCGCCGACACAAGGATTTTCAGTCCTCTGCTCTACCAACTGAGCTACCCAGCCCACCGAAAGGCAGGGCATTGAACTGCCCAGCGCCCGGTTTGGCAAGGCGAATTTTACAAAAAATTCACATTCCGACCCGGACGGGGTTCTCCCTCAATGCCCGGGGGCGGGCTTAATCGGGTATAAAACTCCGCGTAATGCCCTATTTGCCGGATGTTTTTTCCGGCGTGGCCCGCACTAATACGGTGGCGTGTGGACCGACTTGCGTGGTGAAGCTGTCTTTGAAAGTACCCAGGTCCTGGTGGGCCCAGAGGTCGCGCAGGGCCATGGCAGCGCCGGGTTTCAGGCCCAGGTCCTTCCATTGGGCGGTGATGCTGGCGGGTTGCTCGCCCCGGTTCAGCAGTGCAATTGCCACACCGCCGCTGACCAGTGGCTTGCGCCAGACATCCGTGGAAGCGGTGCGGGTCACGCGGTTGCCTTGCCGGCCCAGCGGGTCCTGGTCCACAGCGATGGCCTCGGGATTGGTCAGGATGCGGCGCGTTTCGGCGTCCATGTTGCGGATGTCGCAGCCGATCATCAGCGGGGCGGCGAGCAGGCACCACATGCTCACTTGCGTCTGGTATTCGGCGCTGTTGCAACCGCCACCTTTGATGTAGCCCTTGTTGCCCAGCCCTACGACCAGCATGTCGGGATCATTCCAACCGCCCGGCCCGGCGTGTTTCTCAAGGTTGGCGCTGGCGTCAATGGCCGCGAGAATGCCGATGCAACTGTAGGCGTTATGCGGGGTGTCCCACAGGTCGCCCACGTCGAAGGAAATGCGCCAGAGGTGGCCGCCGGCTTTCCGCCCCCAGAGCCAGGGCGAGCGCGGGCCCCATTCGCAGATGCTGAAGATAATCGGGCGTCCGGTGGCTTTCAGGGCGTCGCCCATTCTGGTGTAGCGCTTGATGGCCTCCGGGAAATCATCCGGCGCGTAGCAGTAATCGTATTTGAGATAATCTACGTCCCAACTGGCAAACGTCGTGGCATCGTCTTCCTCGTGCCCGTAGCTGCCGACTTCACCGCCGCAGGTTTTGTCGCCCGCGCAGGAGTAGATGCCAAATTTGAGCCCCTTGTCATGGATATACGCCGCCAGGGCCTTGATGCCGCCGGGGAATTTTTTGGGGTTGGCCAGGAGTTTGCCCTGGCTGTCGCGGCCGCCGTGCCAATGGTCGTCAATCACCACATATTGGTAACCGAGGTCCTTCAAGCCGAGTTTCACGAAGGTGTCGGCCACGCCCTTGACGACGTCCTCATTGATTTCTTTGCCGAACGTGTTCCAACTGTTCCAGCCCATGGGCGGGGTGGCGGCCAGGCCACGGTACGGTTCGGGTTTGGTATCGGCCGCGGTGGTGTTCAGCCCTTGGAAGGTTAGCAAAGCGCAGCCTAACAGAAGTTGGCTGCCCAACCTGCCGAGCCAGTGAGGTGATGACGTGTGTTTGTGTGTCATGTTTGTGTTCTTGTTGCCGAGGACACTATGGAAAGGGCAGGGGAAACGCAATGCCGGATTCATGGTTGCTGATTGAATTGGAGACTTGTCACCATCCGGCGAGCCGGTTACGCTGAAACCCATGAATGCAAGTACGCACCAATGCTCTCCGGACCACGTAGTACTCAGTGGCTAAAGGGAATGTATTATTTTGATGAACCCGCTGGAAACATACCTTACTGAACCCCGGGACATCCGCACCAGCGGTGCGGTAGTCAAGGAAACCTCTGATTTGAAGCGCGTCTTCCTTCATGCGGCACCGCTCAACAACCCGCGCGAGGTCGCCTTTTTCCTCGCCTCTTATGCCCGTGATGCCCGCGCTCGCGTGGAAGCCGCCGGGGACCTCCCCGCACTCACCGCCGTCCGCACCGCGTTGGAGGAAGCGCTTGGCATGAAATTTGAGGCGGACAAGGGCGAATATTTCTTTCGCTCTACGTTGGTGCAGACACTCTTTTATGGTGTCTTTTCCGCGTGGGTCTTGTGGCACAAGGAAAACCCGTTGCGCAAAGACCTGTTTGACTGGAAAGCCGCCGCCTGGACGTTGCGTGTTCCCATGATTGCGGCGTTGTTTCATCAAGTCGCCGACCCGCAAAAGCTGCGGCCACTGGGTTTGGATGAAGTGTTGGATTGGGCGGCTGCCGCGCTCAATCGCGTGGAACGGCTGGCGTTCTTCAAGCAGTTTGCGGAAACACATGCCGTCCAATATTTCTACGAACCGTTCCTCGAAGCCTTTGATTCCGAATTGCGCAAGGAACTGGGGGTCTGGTACACGCCGCCGGAGATTGTTGAATATCAGGTTGCCCGCGTGGATGCGGTGTTGCGCGAGGAATTGGAGATCGCCGATGGTCTGGCTGATCCGCGCGTCTTTGTGCTTGATCCTTGCTGCGGTACCGGCGCGTATCTGGTCGAGGTGCTGAGAAAGATTGTCCACACGCTGAAAGTGGAAAAATGCGAAGGCGCGATTGCCGAACTCGCAGCCAAGGAAGCCGCCATGAACCGTGTCTTCGGCTTTGAAATCATGCCCGCGCCGTTCGTCGTCGCGCATCTGCAAATGGGGTTGCTGCTGCAAAATCTCGCGTCACCGCTCGATGACGCGAAAAACGAACGCGCCGGTATTTTCCTGACCAACGCGCTTACCGGCTGGGATTTTGCGGGTGAAAATCCCAAGCTTGCCAACTGGCCCGAACTGGAAGCCGAACGCAAAGGGGCCGGACAAGTGAAACAGGAGAAGCCGATTCTCGTCATCCTGGGTAATCCGCCGTATAACGCCTACGCGGGCATCAGCCCCGAGGAGGAACAAGGATTGGTGGAGCCATACAAGGAAGGGTTGGTGAAGGAATGGGGTATCAAAAAATTTAACCTCGACGACCTGTACATCCGCTTCTTCCGGCTGGCGGAGCGGCGCATCGCGGAGAAAACCGGCAAGGGCATTGTCTGCTTCATCTCGAACTTCTCCTATCTGGGCGATTCTTCATTTGTCGTCATGCGCCAGCGGTTCCTCAAAGAGTTCGATACGCTGTGGTTTGATTGCCTCAACGGCGACAGTCGCGAGACGGGTAAACTGACGCCGGAGGGCAAGCCGGACCCCTCCGTATTCTCCACCGAATACAACCGCGAAGGCATCCGGGTTGGCACGGCCGTTGGCTTGATGGTGCGCCGGCCCAAGCGTAACAAGAAATCGCAGGTATTCTTCCGCCAGTTCTGGGGTGCGACGAAACGCGCGGATATTCTGGAAAGTCTGAAGGTTAAAAAGTTTGCGAAGCAATATGAGAAGGTCGAACCGGAACGGGACAACCGTTTCTCGTTCTGTCCATCGGTGGTTGCCGGGCACTATCAGAAATGGCCGCGGCTCACCGAGCTTTGCGCCGAACCGTCCAGCAACGGTTTGATGGAGAAACGGGCTGGCGCGCTCATCAGTCTTGATCGCGTCGCCTTGGAACGGCGAATGCGGATGTATTATGACGAATTTGTGGATTGGGAGTCGCTCAAAGCGCTGGACACCGGGTTAACCGAAGATGCCGCCGACTTTAATGCCAAGAAAGTTCGATTGAAAGTCCAAGCGGCGAAAGAATTCATGTCTTCGCACTTGCGCCGCTATGCGCTTCGGCCTTTTGAAACCCGCTGGTGCTACTACAGTGATGTCAGTCCTCTGTGGAATCGGTCTCGCCCAACGCTTTGGGCGCAATGCTGGAAGGGGAACACATTCTTCATGAGTCGTCCCGCCGGGGTCGCCAGCCCGGAAGGATTTCCGGTCTGCGCCACCTCGCTGCTGGGTGATAATGATTTTCTGCGCGGTCACGCGTATTACTTTCCACTGCGCTTGCGGCCGGCGGCGAAAGCCAAACCGAAGAACAAGGATGATGGCAACGGCGAGTTCGGCAGCGTCATGCGCGAGGCGTCGCCTGAATATGACGCGGGCGGAGGCAAGATCACTGCCAACCTTTCACCCGGTGCCCGTTCCTATCTCGTTGCGCTCGGGATCAAGAATCCCGATGCGGACGCGGATACGGCGGCGTTGCTCTGGATGCACGCGCTCGCCATTGGTTATTCGCCGTCCTACCTGGCCGAGAACGCCGACGGTATCCGGCAGGATTGGCCGCGTATTCCGTTGCCTGAAACCAAGGCAGCGCTTCTCGTTTCCGCCGGGTTAGGCCGCCAAGTTGCGGCGCTGCTCGACACTGAGGCACCCGTTGACGGCGTGACGGACGGTAAACTCCGCCCCGAGTTGAAGACGGTTGCCGTCTTGTCCTCCACCGCGAATCTATCTCTCACCGTTGGTTGGGGCCACGCGGGCAAAGAAGGCGTGACTATGCCCGGTAAAAGCAAGTTGACCACGCGTGGCTACGGGACGGATGAGGCTTTGGCGGAGGCGATGTCCGATCTGCTTGGGAAAGTCACGCACGACATTTATCTCAATGACACGGCCTGCTGGCGGAACGTGCCTGAAAAGGTTTGGGACTTTACCATTGGCGGGTACCAGGTGCTGAAGAAGTGGTTGAGTTATCGCGAACATGATTTGTTGGGGCGTCCGTTGACGGCGGAGGAAGCCCGTGAAGTGACCCATACCGCCCGTCGGCTGGCTGCGCTGATCCTGCTGCAATCGGAATTGGATGCCAATTACCAACGCGTCAAAGCGGTGTGTCACCCTTGGACGGCATGACTCAGGCCGGAGTGAATTGGCGGCCTATCACTGCGCACATCCGCCAACCCACTGTTCCGCCCTTACAGGACGGAGAGGTTTGCGAGGGGGTTGTTCCCGTGCCTTCAGTCCGGGCTATCATACAACGGGCCTTTGGCCCTGCCACTAAACGCGAGATCACATTTTTCAATCCGAAAGAGGGGAAACAGTGAGTCGGCCACGCGTAATTCGCGGTTCCATCCACTTTTCATGGCCGTCAAAAAAGAACGCCCATCATTTGACAATTCTTTCGCCGTCTGCGAGTATTGGGTATGGAATCGCGTGACTTGTGGGCTGATCGAGTAAAGAAGCGTTTGGAATGCGCTGGGTTCAAAGTGACGTTCGATGACGCGACGTTGGCGTTCGAGCGAAAGAGAACGGAACGGCGTCGCGACCGCGAACTTCTAACTGGAGGTCAAGAGACGCCCGAGACGATCCAAAGAAGGAATTCTCTGTTTGGCGAAACTGCCGCGACATTTCGCATCTTGGACTACGGCGGACTTGCGAAGAAGAATTAAATGCCCAGCCAGTGTCGCCGGAAATGATGCCCGTTCCCCGCTGTGTGTCCGAGAAGGAAGCCCGCCTTATTTCGTCCCTCGCCCTACAGCCATTCTCAAATCCGGAACAGACTTCCAAGTCTGCTGCTTCTTATGCCAATCTTCGACCCGACATAGGTGAATCAGCAACGTTCATTTTCATTGACCGGAGGCGTCGGCCTGTGGATGGTCGGTGCCATGATAAATAACTGGTCATCGGAAACCATGAATGAGAAGGGCGTTTGATAAATATTGTTCTGCGTATCACGTATGAAGAAGAAGCTGCTCATAATCGGAATCCTTTTCGCTGTGGGGATTGTTGTTTTTCTGCTCTTTCGGAAGCCGAAGCTCGTCGATAAATCGGCAGCCACCTACACAGGCCGAATCGAAGATTACCGAGGCAACAAAAGGCTGATTGTGGTCTTCACGGCATCTTGGGCGAGTGTATGGAAGCTAACGGAGGAGACACTGAAGAGCCTTGATTTCACCCGATTTGATCTGTGCATCTTAGACGATGCGGTTGATCGTCAGGAAATTAGACGCCATGGCATTACTCTTCTGCCAACGGTGGCTCTCGTGGAGGCTGGCCATCTTACGAAGCGCATCCAGAATATGACCAGCATTGAGCAGCTAAAGGACTGGTGATGAGATCACAGACAACCCGATGCAGCGAACCCGGTCATCGCGCTCCGGTTACAATCCACGTGTCCTGCAGGCCGCCATCGGGGAGCTGATCGTTCGACACTGACAATGCGAGACACAACAGACATAGAACGGGAGGCGCATGCCGCCTTGTGCAACGGTGATTTTGCTCGTGTGCTGGCATTGTTAGACGGACTCAAACGACCACTCACCACGAATGAGGCGGCGTATTTGGGATCAGCACTCCATTCTGAGGTGGACATGCCGCGTTCGGTCGCACTACTTCAGCAAGCAGCCGACGCCGGACACTACATCGCCGCACGCAACCTTGTGCTCATGACAAGGGACAAGCGGTTCCCTACTTACTCGCCAAAACTGGCAGAGAAATACCATCGGCATGCAACCGCACTGTGGCAGGCTCCTTGGAAAGCATTCATGGGGATGGCTGTGGCCAGACTTAAGTCATTCGGTTTCCGAAAGCGGGAGTCGCTCTTCTGGCGCAGACGTGATGCGTTACACGTGATCGAGGTGCACAAGTCCCGGTGGAACTGCGATTTCGATATTCGACTTGGCCGGGACCTTTCGCCCGACATCGTGCCAAGGCACGTTGAGGAATGTAATGAGACCATAATGATGAAGATGATTGTTAGGGTTGGCGAAGCATTTGACTATACTTGTGGGTTTCAGGACCCTGAGATCCGTATGGATGACATGAACCGACTTCTTGAAGTAGTGGTGAACCGGGCAATCCCGTGGTTTGAGGGAGTGAAATTGGAGCGGAACCGGTAAATGCTCAGTACGGCGCTGAGCTGTTTTATGAGACAGCATCACCCCTTAGCCATTCCCTTTTCGCCCAGTTTTTCTTTCCCTTTTCCCGTGGGGCGGCTATTAAAGAACCCCGTTATGCATTATCAACAATTCAGGATGGCCGCCCGAGTGGCCGGCGTGCTGGGCTTGCTGGCGGGGGCCGCGCTGGCCGCGCCGGGTTTCCAGACGCAGACGGTTTATCTCTCCGGCACCGGCGTGGAGGATGCCGTGCCGTGGAAGTTCCGCGTCAGCGAGGGCATGCGGGCGAATCAGCCGGGAACGATCCCGGTGCCCGGTTGCTGGGAGTTGCACGGGTACGGCGCGTACAGTTACGGGCACGACAAGGTGCAGCCGAATGAGGTGGGGTATTACGAGCGGGAGTTCGCGGCCCCGGCGGAGTGGCGCGGGCAGAGGGTGTTCCTGGTGTTCGACGGGGTGATGACGGATGCGGAGGTGAAGGTGAACGGCCAGGTGGCCGGGCCAGTGCATCAGGGGGCGTATTATCGCTTCAAGCACGAGATCACGGCGCTGCTGAAGTGGGGCGCGCCGAACACGCTGGAGGTGGTGGTACACAAGGAGTCCGCCAATGCGAGCGTGAACCGGGCCGAGCGGCGCGGGGATTATTGGAATTACAGCGGGATCTTTCGCCCGGTGTCGTTGCAGGTGGTGCCGCCGCAATTTGTGGAGCGCATGGCGATCCATGCTCAGGCGGATGGCGCGTTCACCATGCAGGTGTTCAGTGAAGGCAAGGCGGAGGCGGTGCGGGCGGAGATCCTGACGTTGCAGGATCAGCCGGTCGGCGAGGCGTTCCAGGCCGTGCTGGTCAGCGGCGGGCCCACGGTGCTCCAGACGCGCGTTAAGCAGCCGCAGACGTGGACGGCAGAGACGCCAAATCTTTACAAGGTGCGCGTGAGCTTGCTGGCGGGTGGCCAGATCGTGCATCAGCGGGAGCAGCGGTTTGGCTTTCGCACGATGGAGGTGCGCGCCGGGGATGGCTTGTACGTGAACGGGAGCAAGGTGCGCCTCAAGGGCACGTGCCGGCATTCGTTTCACCCGGATTCCGGGCGGGCGTTGAGCCGGGCCATCAGCCGGGCGGACATCGAGTTGATGCAGGCGATGAATATGAACGCCGTGCGCATGTCGCATTACCCGCCCGACGAGCATTTCCTCGATCTGTGCGATGAACTGGGCATGTATGTGCTGGATGAACTCGCGGGCTGGCAGAAGTGTTACGACGCGGACATCGGGGCCAGGCTGCTGGAGGAGATGGTGACGCGCGATGTGAATCATCCGGCGATTCTTTTCTGGGATAATGGCAACGAGGGCGGCTGGAACACGGCGCTGGACACGCTGTTCGCCAAGTACGATCCCCAGCAACGGCACGTGCTGCATCCGTGGGCGCTTTTTGGCGACGTGGATACCAAGCATTACGCGGTGTACAGCGCGGTGGTGAGCGCGTTGAACTCCAATCATATTTATATGCCCACGGAGTTCGTGCATGGTTTGTACGATGGCGGCCAGGGGGCGGGCCTGGAGGATTATTGGAACCTGATGCTCGCCAAGCCCAACTCGGCGGGCGGCTTCACCTGGGCGCTGGTGGATGAGGCGGTCAAGCGCACGGATCAGAACGGGCGGCTGGATGCCAATGGCAACCTGGCGCCGGACGGCATTGTCGGCCCGCATCGCGAGAAGGAGGGGAGTTTCTACACGATCCAGGAACTGTGGTCGCCGGTGCGGGTCCTGCTGAAGGAGTTGCCGGCCAATTTCGACGGCGCGGTGCCCGTGCATAACACGTATGCGTTCACGGATCTCTCCGCCTGCCGGTTTAGCTGGGCGCTGGTGCGGTTTCCCGCGCCGGACGCCGCGCCGGGACATCAGGTGATCGCGCAGGGCAATGCCCCCAGCCCCGCCGTCCCGCCCGATGGCAAGGGCGCAGTGAAACTCCCGCTGCCCGCCGATTGGCGGCAGGCGGACGCCTTGCGCTTTACCGCCACGAACCCGAACGGGCGCGAGTTGTGGACGTGGACCTGGCCGATCATCAAGGCGAGCAGCGTCTGCCAACGAATTGTGCCGCCCGCCGCTGGCAAAGCCGCCGGGCAATTGCGCGGGGAAAACATCGTGGTTCAGGCGGGCGACGCGGAGTTCCAGTTCTCCGCCAAGGATGGCTTGCTGCAAAAAGTGCTGCGCGGCGGCAACGCGTTTTCCTTGAGCAACGGCCCCGTGCTCGTGGCGGAGAATCAGCCGGAAGGCACGAAGAAATCCGGCGGCGACAAGAAGAAGGATGCCGCGAAGAATCCCAACCCAGCGCCCGCACCGGTGTTGGACGCCTCGACGCCGCGCACGGTGACGCATCACGCGGACGGCGGCGAGTACGTCATCCGCGCAGACTATGACGGCCCGACGAAGTTCATCGAGTGGCGCGTCCGGGGCAATGGCTGGCTGCAATTGCGCTACGCGTATGCGTTGCAGGGCGAGTTCGATTGTTTTGGGGTCAGCTTCGATTATCCGGAGAGCCAGGTCAAAGCCGTGAAGTGGCTGGGGCAAGGGCCGTACCGCGTGTGGAAAAATCGCCTGGCCGGCACCACGCTGGACGTGCATCGCAAGAATTATAACGACACCCTCGCCGGGCAAACCTGGGAGTACCCGGAATTCAAAGGCTACCACGCCGGGTTGCGCTGGGCGGTGCTCGAAACCGGGGAAGGCCCGCTCACCGTCGTCGCCAATCAGGAGGATTTATTCCTGCGCCTGTTCACGCCCCAAACGCCCATCGAGCCGAAGAGCGCGCGGATGATCTTCCCGGCGGGCAACCTCTCGTTCCTGCACGCCATCGCCCCGATTGGAAATAAGTTCCACAAAGCCTCCGATACCGGCCCGATGGGCATGAAGAACCAGGCCAGCGGCACGTACCAGGGCGAGGTGTTCTTGAAGTTCGGGCCGTGAGCGAGTTCCAACCGTGACCTCGAACCGCCGTTGAAGCAGTTTGTGGAAGCCCAGGCTCAATCCGAACTGAAATTTTGAGAAATCCATCCTAAAATGCCAATTTTGTGCCAAAAAGGCACAGGAACGTGCAAAATTAGCGAAAAAGCTGGGGTTCTGAACCCCAACGCTGGGGTTCCGAGCTCCGACTTCGGAGCAAAAAGGTCCGAAACCGGGGCTCAGAGCCTCGAAGCTGGAGCAAAAAGCCTCGACTTCGGACCTCGGAACTCCGAATTCGGAGCTAAAAGGTCCGGCTTCGGAGTTCGGAGCTGGGGAAAATTCCTTCCTGCGGTTGCAGTTCGGAGGCGGAGCGGGCCGGTTGAGGCGGCGGATCTACAGCACCACTTCGGTACCGATGCCTTTGTCGGTGAAGATTTCGAGCATCACGGCATGGGGCACCCGGCCATCTACGAAGGAGACTTTGTCCACGCCGGACTTGATGGCCGCCACGGCGCTGTCCACCTTGGGGATCATGCCCTTGTCCACGATGCCCTTTTCCTTGAGCTTCGGCACTTCGCTGATGCGCAGGTGAGGGATGACGGTCGCGGGGTCTTTGGGATCACGCATGAGACCGGGCACGTCGCTCATGAAAACCAAGCGCTTGGCCTTGAGCGCGATGGCCGCCATGGCCGCCGCCACGTCCGCGTTGCAGTTGTAAATCTTCCCATCCACGCCGCGCGCAGTGGGGCTGATGACGGGGGTGATGCCTTTGGCGATGCATTCGAGCAGCGGCGCGGTGTTGACGCCGGTGACTTCGCCGACGAAGCCGATGTCCAGCTTTTCGCCCTTGGGACCTTTGAGAAACATCTTTTTGCAGGTGAAGATGTCCGGGCCGGCAAAGCCCTTGGCCTGGCCGCCGAGCGTCTGGATGGTGCGCACGACTTCCGGGTTGATCTCGCGCGAGAGAACCTGGTCCACAATGTTGACCGTGGCTTCATCCGTGACCCGCTGCCCCTGGATGAACGTGGCCTGCAAGCCCGCCTTCTCCATGGCGCGGGTGATCGCCTTGCCGCCGCCGTGCACCACCACCGGGTCAATGCCCACGGCTTCGAGAAACACGATGTCGCGCGCCACGCCGTTGCGCACTTCCTGGTCCGGCGAATCCATGAAACTGCCGCCGTATTTCACCACGAACGTGGCACGGTCATACTTCTGAATGTACGGCAGCGCTTCCAACAGCGTATGCGCTTTGAGAATCAATTCCTTCATAATCGTCGCGAGTAAGATTGAAATGCCGCGTGCGCCTCAGCCGCCGAGCGCGGAGGGGTTGCTCACGTCGCCTTTGTTGAAGTCCACGTATTCCTCCGTGAGGTCGCACGTGTACATCACTGCGCTGGCGGAGCCGAGATTCAACTGGATGTGCAACTCAAACTCGCGCCCGGCCACGGCGGCGCACAAGGTCTTGAACGGCGTACTCGTCGGCTGCCCGCGCTTGAGTGAATAGATCAACTTGCGCGTCCCCGGCGCGCTGTAGGCGATGTCCACCTTGTTCTCGACCACCTTTGCGGCGGAATAACCCAACGCGTCAATGATGCGGCCCCAGTTCGGGTCGCCGCCAAACCAACTGGTCTTGACCAGCGCACTGTTGGCGACTGCCCGTGCGGCGGCATCCGCGTCGGTAAATGATTTTGCGCCGTTGACGCGGACCGTGATGAAGCGGGTGACGCCTTCCCCGTCGCGCACAATCTTCTTGGCGAGTTCGAGGCAGACATGGTTGAGCGCCGCCTGGAAGATCGCGAGGTCTTTGGAGTTGCCGGCCTTCAGCACCGGGTTCTCCGCGAGCCCGTTGGCCAGCACCACCACGGTGTCGTTGGTGCTCATGTCGCCGTCCACCGTGATGCGGTTGAAACTGTGGGACACTGCCTCCTGCAACGCGGCTTTCAAGGCCTTGCCCTCGATGGCGGCATCGGTGGTGACAAAGCAAAGCATCGTGGCGTGGAGCGGCTGCGACGCGGGACGCGCGCCGGTGGGGCTCATGCCCGGCTGGATCATGCCGGCGCCTTTGCACATGCCGCCGATGCGGACGGTCTTGCCGCCCAGCTTGAACTCCACGGCGATCTGCTTGGGCTTGGTGTCGCTGGTCATGATGGCCTCGGCAGCCTCATCGGCGTGCTCCGGCTGCGGCCCGAGGATTTGGGCTGCGGCGAGGATGCCTTGCTTCACATTGGCCATCGGCATGGTGACGCCAATGCGCCCGGTAGAAGCCACCAGCACTTGTTCTACTGGCAGGTGAAATTGGTTGGCCGCAATCTGCGCCATCAGGCGGGCATCCTTGAGACCTTGCGCTCCGGTGCAGGCGTTGGCGTTGCCGGAGTTGACCACGATGGCCTGGGCCGTGCCACCCCGGAGATGCTCGACGCACACCTTGACGGGCGCGGCGCACACCTGGTTGGTGGTGAACATGCCGGCGGCGGTGGCTGGCACTTCCGAGACGATCAGCGCCAGATCGCGCTTCTTGCCTTTGTTGGACCCCTTGCCGGTGCCCAACCGTTTGATGTCGCAAAATACGCCTGACGCCAAAAAGCCGCGCGGAGCAGTCACCGCGCCGGAGATTTCTTTGAATCCTTTGCTCATATACGTGCCTCTTTGTTAAGGTACACAAGCATGAAACGCAAAGCAAAAGATGAGCCACATGAATTTTTCATAAAACCGACATTAAGGAAAGGCGTTCCCCCTCTATTACTCCTTATGGTATGATCCGCAGTGGTTTATCCAACTCCAGAACTTTGGTGACCTGGTTAGTCGGTGATACCACAACCGTGATCACCACTGAAGTGCTCCCGATGTGCTCGCAACGAAGACTGTATTTGGTTTCGCCGTTTGCATCAGTCATCGCTTTTTGTTCGCCGATATTGAAACTCACCTCATTAATCGTCACTGATTTCCTGCCATTAATCCTTTGCAGGCACAATTCCATGGATTGCGGCGGCATGATGTTGCAGGTATTACTCGCTTGTGCAAAGATAGGTGCTGGCAGGTTGGTGACCATGAGTCCAGTGCTTATGTCGAACATATAAGTTCCCCCAGTGTTGGTGATGCCAACTTTTATATTCAAGGTTCCCGCAGGTGGTGGATTAAAGCCGTCAGCCATCTCTACGCTCAGAAGGTTGCGTGTGTCATCAAATTGCCACGACTCAAACCAATATCGCCGACGCTCACCCAGTTGCAAAATATCCACGTTGGTTATCAGCTCACTTATCTGGTACTGCTTGACCTCTCTGCCTTTTCGGTAAAACACCAGAGCCAATGTCCAACGATCATCATCAACAAAAGGAAAGGATCCTTGTGCTGCAATACATTCACCATCCCGTGACACTTCAATATTTTGTGCATACCAAGCAACAGTCCACAACGGATTTGTTGCTCCATTATTAAAATAGAGGCCGGATCGGGGGTATCGCGCATATAACTGGTCATTTGTTTTGCGATACTTATCCGGGACCAGCATGACGAAAAGGTATTTTCCATCCTTGGTGGTTTTACAATATGACGAAGGCCATGCGGTTCTCGCATTCAGAAAGTTGAGGCTCATGGTAAAGGCAACAAACCATGCAACCCAGCCCCCATGTCTTCCATCCGTCTTAATCTGACATGTTACGGCTGCCAAAATTTGTTTTAGCCACGAGCGCATAATCACTACACTTTGGTTTCAAAGCAAAGCCAGAACCAATACAACGAACCCTCGCTGCTCATGCCTTTTGCGCCTTGGCGCCAAATCAAGGCAGCAGCACCGGAGATAGAAAATACATCCGCCCGGTTTTTATCTTCGATATCTCCACGCCAAGATCAATCTTGATGGCGGGCGCCTCGGTTTTCCCAAGCAGACGCATGACATTCAGAAAATCAAACGGCACTTGGTATTGGATGAGCTTGGCGTCTTTGCATCCAGCCAGGGTTTCGGCCCGCTTGACCGCGGTTTCAAAGGTGCCCAACTCGTCCACGAACCCAAGTTCCTTCGCTTGAATGCCCGAAAGGATCCGACCATCCGCATAGGTCGCCCATTCGCTGTTCAATTTGCCATCCCGCCCCTTGGCGACGACTCCTTTGAACCGGTCATAGACCTCCTTGATCAAACTTTGCACCATGGCCTGTTCTTCCACGCGATCCTTGCGCTCCGCCTCGGTCAGGTTGGCGAGATCCTTGTCGCCGCTGAGCATGTCCTTGAACCGTCCGCTCTTATAAACCTCGGGTGCGATGCCCACCTTGTTCATCAGCCCGCGATAATTATAGCCGTGCATGATGACACCGATGCTGCCCGTGATGGTCAGCTCGTGCGCCACAATCCATTTGCAGGGCGCGGAGACATAATAGCCGCCGGAAGCCGCGAGACTGCCCATGCTGGCTATCACCGGTTTGGAGCTTTCTTTTTGGAACTTCTGAATTTCCTTGGCAATCTCATCCGAAGGCAGCACTTCGCCGCCAGGAGAATCCACGCGCAAGATCACCGCTTTGACATGCTTGTCTTCCGCCGCCAGCTTCAATTGCTTCTTAATCAGGCGCGCCATGGAAACCCCGCTGCCATCCGCCGGACCGCTGTGAATGATCCCCTCCAGGCTGATCAACGCAATCTTGTCAGTCCCATCGTTATCCTCAACCACGGTTTCGATGAAATGCGGTTCGCTATCCTGCGACATCCCGGACGCGCCGCGAAACGCGCCGGTGATAAATGAACCCACGTTCAGCAGCATGATGCCGCCCACTACGCACAGCAGCACGATGGCCAGGGTGCGCCAGCCGCGTCCGGTTGTTTTCCTGGGTGCGGCCAGCGGCGGCGTCAGCAAAGGTGGGGTCGGCAGACGCGGAGGGGGCGATGGCGGCAGGATTGGGGCGGCGGGCAAAACCGGGGGCTGTGCCGGGGGAACCGGCGGCGTCACTGGTGCATCATTGGGCGGTACGTTTTCCATAATGCGTTGAACCTAGTGGATATTCCCGTTTCCGGCAAGCGTGATTCCAACCGCAGTGAAATCGCTTGCAATTAATCGCCTGACAACGCAAGGCTTTGCACATGTCTGAAGCCACCTGGCATCATCGTTTCGGAATGGCGGCGATCGCCGTGTTCAAGCTGATCAAGGGCATTCTGCTCTTGGTGACGGCGGTTGGCCTGCTCAAGCTGGTGCATGCCGACCTGAGTGCTTTGGTCGAACATTGGGTCACGCTGCTGCGCATGGACCCGGATAATGAACGCATTCATCATGTCATGGAAATGATCACCAATATCAGTCCCAAACAACTCAAGGCCGCCAGTGCCGGGTCCTTCTTTTATGCCGCCTTGCTGTTGACGGAAGGGATTGGGCTCTGGCTGGAAAAACGTTGGGCCGAGTATTTAACCGTGCTGGCGACCTCCACATTTATTCCGTTGGAACTTTATGAAATTTGGGTTCACCTGACCGGGATCAAGTTGGCGGTATTGATCCTGAATGTGGTGATTGTGCTCTACCTGATACGCATGTTGCGGCGGGATAGGGGAGCTAAAACGGTGTGAGTAGCGAGCTAACAAAACAACCGCCGCCGCTCCCGGCAACTCCGCCGGTGGCGGTACCGCCCGTCATCGCGCCGCACGCAACCGTGGAAGTCATGCCGCCCGGTGAACCGGAGCGCAAGACCTGGCTGCACCCATTGAGTGGCGGGGCGATTCTATTGTTCGACAACCTTTTTTTCGGCGGGGAATTGCTCACGTTTGAGATGGGGCTGGTTCCGCTTTGCCTGCTCGCATTCCTCATTACCACCATCCTGGTATTCGTCATCCAGAGACAACTGCGCGGTGATACCACCAGTGCCTGCGCCAAAAAGGCGTTATTTGGCGGCGTGATTGCGGGTTTTCCCACCAGCCTGAGCGGCACGGTAGTAGGGGGCGCGGTGCTGATGCTCTCCGGCTTGAACAGTTGGAAGGAATGGCTGGCCCGCAAGCGGCTCAAACGTATTTAATGAACGCCCAACAAGCCGACCCTTGGCGCTTTTTCGCGTGATAATTTGGAGGATGTTTAGGATGTGCCGTTTTTGGGAGGCAGCATTCGCAGCTTCACAACCCCATTGAGCGCGTTGAATTCACGGTCTTTATGCACCAGTAATCCGAAGACCGAAACTGAAAACATGGCCCGCCAATGACACCAATGGACGCGAACAACGAACAGATTCGAAGCCCGAAACCCGAAATCCGAAAGAAAACCGAAGGCCGAAGGCCGAATCCAGAGCAGGAAACTTTTGCAGAAAAATGAACCGGCATAAAAAATGGGAGGCCGAACATGACAAGAAAATAGGAGCTTGGAGCAAGGGGATAGAATGGCCGCTACGTCAAAGATGGGTGGTGAGGGAAAAGGCCTGAGCGGCATTTCATTTTTGCGCTGCATTTATTCTGTTGCACCGCCGCAAGGATGGGCTAATCTGCTGCCCGCTTTGCGGGGACGCTCGACGGTTCTCCGGCGACAAAGCGAATATTTGAATGAAGACGAAACTAGCGGAACCACAACCGAAGCTTAAGTTTGGATTGCCCAAAGGCAGTCTGCAAGACGCGACCATTGAGAAGATGGCCAAGGCGGGCTGGAACGTCACGCTCAGCAGCCGCTCGTATATCCCTTATGTGGATGATGCCGAGATGGAGATTCGGCTGATTCGTGCCCAGGAAATCAGCCGATATGTAGATCATGGCTATCTGGATTGCGGGATCACCGGTTATGACTGGATTGTCGAGAATGGCAGCGATGTGCATGAAGTAGGCGAATTTTTGTTTTCCAAAGCCACCCGGCAGGCGGCGCGTTGGGTGTTGTGCGTGCCGGAAACCTCCCCCATTCAATCGGTGAAGGACTTGGAAGGCAAGCGGATTGCCACAGAAGTGGTCCATATCACCAAGAAATACCTCAAAAAGCATGGGGTCAAAGCCGAGGTCGAATTTTCCTGGGGAGCCACGGAGGTTAAAGCGCATGAGTTGGTAGACGCCATTGTGGAAATCACCGAAACCGGATCTTCACTGCGGGCTAACAAGTTGCGGATTGTGGATACCCTGCTCACCTCCACCCCGCGTCTGATTGCCAATCATAAATCCTGGCAGGACCCATGGAAACGCAAAAAGATCGAAACCCTGGCGTTGATGTTGCGGGGTGCTTTGGCGGCGGAGGCCAAGGTGGGTCTGAAAATGAACGTGGCGCGGAAGAATCTCGACCGTTTGCTGACCAACCTGCCGGCTTTGCGCAATCCAACCATCTCGCAATTAAGCCTTGAAGGTTGGGTCGCAGTGGAAACCATCATTGATGAAGCGGTGGTGCGGGAATTAATTCCCCAGCTTAAGGCTCATGGCGCGGAGGGGATTATCGAGTACCCGCTCAACAAGGTGGTTTATTGATTTTTATTACCTGCATTTCAGGGCTGGACACGCGCCACAGATTGCTATACACTCTTAACACGTAACTGAAACTAAAACTATGGGATCATTGAAGAAACGCCGTAAGGCCAAAATTAATAAACATAAACGACGCAAGAAGCTTCGCACCAATCGCCATAAAAAGCGCACCTGGCAGAAGTAAGTGATTTCTGCGGTTGCGAAACCGTGTAATTCATTCTTAAACACCGCTCTCGCTTGTGAAAAGCGGGGCGGTGTGCTTTTATGATGGCTTTGCGAAGCATGGGTTGGAGCGTTCTTTTCGCCTTGGCTTTCTTGGTGGCGTTACTGGCTGGCTGTGCCGCCCCCGTCCGGCAGGCAGCGCCTGTGCCGCCTCCAACCGTAACCAAAACGCCCACACCCGAGGAGATTGCCCGGTTCGAGGAAGACCATTCGGAGGCCATTGAAAATAAGGCGGAGGCTTACGCCCGCTACGCGCAAGGGCTATCCCAGGAAATGCAGGGCAAGCGAGAAGAGGCCATTGAGCAATATTACCAAGCCGCCTTGGCCGATCCGGGCTACGAGTCTCTGGTCCTGGACGTTGCCCTGCGCTTGGTGCGGCAGAAGCAGACCGAGCGCGCCTACCTATTGCTGACCAACGCGGTGGCTTCCACTGAGGCTTCGGCTCCGGTTTATGCACAATTGGGCTGGGTGTGCAAGCAATTGGGCAAAAAGACGGAGGCGATCGCAGCGGATTATCAGGCGATCCGGCGGGCTCCCACCAGCATCTCCGGCTATCAGAATCTGTTCTTTTTATACCTGGACGAAAAGCAAAACCGGGAGGCATGGAAAGTTCTGGAAACCGCTGGCAAGCAGGATGGCAATGCCGCCTTTTTCCTGGATTTGGCTGAACTGTTCACCAAGTACCGCCATACCGTGATCGCCGAAGCGGAAGTCGCACGCGATCAGGTGATTCGCTCCCTCAACCAGGCACGCGCAAAGAAACCGTCCGGGTTCCTGCTCCAGATGAAGTTGGCGGATGGCTATAATTTCATCGGGGAATACAAGCAGGCGGCGGAATTATATTTGAAGATGCAGGAGGAGTATGCCGCAGAGGCACAAGTGCGTGATGCCATTCGGGCGAAATTGACGGAACTTTATTTGCGGGACAAGGACCCCAAAAAAGCGGCGGAACAATTGGAAGCCATTGTCAAGGATCACCCGCTGAATCCCCAGGCATACTATTATCTGGGCGGCTTGGCGTTTGAGGATAAAAATTACGGCCGGGCCATCGAGTTATTTAACCGCACGCTGCTGCTGGCCCCTGAGTTTGAACAGGGGTATTACGACTTGGCGGCGGCCCAGATCAATACCAATCAAGTCAAGGAGGCCCTGCAAACAGTGGCGAAAGCACGCGGTCTGTTTCCGCAGAGTTTCGTGATGGAATACTTTGCCGCCCTGGCGCACAGCCGGGCCAAGGATTACGGAGCCGCGGTTCGCTCGCTGGTGGCCGCCGAGGTGGTGGCGCGGGTCAATGAACCCAAGCGTCTGACGCCCCTGTTTTATTTTCAATTGGGCTGTAACTACGAGCGTAACAAGCAACTGGCCGAAGCGGAAAAATACCTGGAGCAGGCCATTGACATGGCCCCTGATTTTGCCGAGGCGCTCAATTATCTTGGTTACACTTGGGCGGAGCAGGGGAAGAATTTGGAAAAAGCCAAAACCTATGTGGAGCGCGCGTTGCGGGTCGAACCGAAGAATCCCGCCTATCTCGACAGTCTGGGGTGGATTTATTATAAAATGGGCAATCTGGCAAAAGCGTTGGAGTGCGTGGAACGGGCGGTCGCGCTGTCGGAGGAAGCGGACGCGACGCTTTTCGAGCATCTGGGGGATATTCAGGTTGCCCTAAAAAAGCCGGCCAAGGCCCGCGCTGCGTACCAACGCTCGCTCGAAGTGGAAGCCAACGAAGCGATCAAAAAGAAGCTGGAACAATTGCCGGCGGAGGGAAATTAGTGGCGTACCAATTTTCCAGACATCATACGCTTGCCGAGGCGCGCGCTTTGCTGCCGCGCCTGCGTGAATGGCTGGTTCAATTGCAAGTGCTGCAAAAGCGGCTGGATTCTTTTGAACGCCGGCTGGCTGGACGCCTGGAGGGCGGCGCGGATGCTGGAGGGGGTATGGTGAACGATTGGGCGCGGACCATGGCCGACTTTGCCGGGGTATTTCAAGAGTTCCGTTCCCGGGAAATTCAGATCAAGGATTTGAACCGTGGTCTGCTGGATATTCCGTCGTTGCGCAACGACGTTGAGGTGTTTCTCTGCTGGGAACTGGGCGAGGAGGAAATTGAGTTCTGGCATGAAATTCACGCCGGGTACGCCGGACGCGAGCGGCTGTAAAAAAATCTCATTTCACTTGCGTCAAAGGCAGGCTAAAGTATTACACTGACGCGCCTTTTAAAGGTGGCACCCAAACATGAGTGATTTATTGAAGCAACCGATCTGGCAGGGACAGGACTTGGGGAAAGCAATTCCCAGTTCACCGCACGCCATTTCCGTGGCGCTGCCACGATGGCAGGATGTGGTGGGATACGAGGAGAAACGACCGGAAGTCATTTCCCGGTTGGCAACCGGTTATCCCCGGTTTGTGATTCATCCCAAGGTGCGTTCGCTGGCGAGTACGCTAAGTTCGGAAAAGAACTGTCTGCCATTTCCTTCCTTGCATAGTGCCGAACAATGCGCCGCGTTTGTCCGGCGCATCAGCGGTCAACCCACGCAAATTGTGGGGCTGGGCGAAGTGCATGGGGTGGTGACTTCCGCGACGGGTGCTGCCGCCTTGCAGGCGTTTTGGCAACATACCGGGTTGATCGTCTCCAGCCGACAGGCGGAGGCGGTGATGGAAGGACGGGCGCAGCCGCCCGACACGAACGCCATCCGGGCATCCTTGCGGCGGCAGTTGGCCGACTTTTATGATTGCCGCCCGGACGATGTGTTCTTGACGGCCACCGGCATGGCGGCGCAGTTTGCCGCGCTACGCAGTGTGAACCTGTGGCGTCCGAACCGGCCCACGGTGCAACTGGGTTTCCCGTATGTGGATACGTTGAAATTGCAACAGAAGCTGGGTTATGGCGGCATCTTGTTGCATGACTTGGAACGGATTGAGGCGGATTTGCATCACCTGATGGAGCAGCAAACCCTGGCCGGATGCTTCTGCGAGATTCCCGGCAACCCGCTGCTGGGTTCCGCGGACGTGCGGAAGGTCTCCCCGCTGTTGCGCCAGCATGGCGTGCCCTTGATTGCGGATGATGTCGTGGCCACGCCGTTCAATGTCAATCTGTTGCCTTATGCCGATTTGATTGCCACGAGCCTCACCAAGTATATCGCGGGCACGGGGGATGTCATGGGCGGGGCGCTGATCTGCAATCCGCGCTCGCCCTATTATCAAACGCTGAAGTCGTTTGCGCAAATGCAGCATGAGGAGTTGCTTTGGGGCGAAGAAGCGGCGGTGCTGGATGCCCAGGCCCGGACTTTTCCCGAACGGATGCAGCAGCATAACCGCAACGGTTTGTACCTGGCGGAGCGACTGCGCCAGCATCCATGCGTCGAGCGCGTGTGGTACCCCAAATGGGAATTTTCCGGAGCGTATGAAGCGGTGCGACGTCCCGAGGGCGGGTATGGTTCGCTCATCACCTTTTTGCCGAAGCAGGCGGAACTCAACGCGCCCAAAATCTATGATGCCATGGCGGTGTGCAAAGGCCCCAGCTTGGGCACCGTCTTCTCGCTGGCGTGTCCCTTCACCCTGCTGGCGCATTACAGCGAGTTGGAGTGGGCGGAGGCGTGTGGCGTCTCGCGCTATCTGATCCGCATTTCCGTGGGTTTGGAAGAACCAGAGGAACTCTGGCAGCGGGTGAAGACGGCGCTGGAAACGACGAACGCTTGAACCGAAATTTCGGGCCTTATCGGGTCGCGTAACGCCGCAGGAACTTTAATGCCACGTTCAGATCCTTGGGCCAGGGGGCGGTGATGACCACCGGTGCCTGCGTTACCGGGTGGTTTAGTTCCAAGCGTTCCGCATGCAGGGCGACGGTGGAGAGCAGCGGGCGCTCAACTTTGTCCCCCTTCAGCCGGTATTCCTCTTTCAACTGCGAGAGATTTAACGGGTGGCCGCCATACACTTTATCGCCGCAAATCGGCACCCCGCAGCATTGCAGGTGAACCCGGATCTGGTGTGTGCGCCCCGTCAGGGGGCGGCAGCGCACCAGGGTCCAGCCACGAAAAACTTCCACCGTTTCAAATTCGGTGATGGATTTCTTCCCTTGCTTGCGGTCTATCCGCATCACGCCCACCTTGGCGGGATGCATGGCCAGCGCGGCATCCACCGTCCAAGTGGCAGTAACGGGTTGCCCGTGGACCAAGGCTACGTAGGTTTTCACCGGTTTCAAGGATCCGAACAAGTTGGCGAGTTCCACCAGCACGGGCTTGCTTTTGGCCATTAACATCACCCCGCTGGTCTCGAAGTCCAGCCGGTGCGCGTTCATCAGATACGTCAGCCCGCGCTCGCGCGCCCACGGTTTCCCGGCGGTAATGCCGTCATGCAGCAGGCGCATGAGGTTGGGGCGCAGGGGATCATAACGATCCGGGGAACTGAGCAGGCAGGCCGGCTTGCATAAGGCTAACAAGTCCGCATCCTCGTAAAGCACCGGGATTTCCCAGAATTCCTTGGTGGCAGGCGACGAAAGTTTGACGGGCGGATAGTTCATAGTTTTGCAGGGTTAAAGGATTCCGCTGCTCCACCGTTCCACGCTCTGCGCGTGGATATAAAAAATGGGCAGAAGATCTGGAGAATCATTCTGCCCATAAGTTGGTTGACCGTCTCGCTTAGCGACGGCGCTGCGGTTGTTGTTCGTCCTTGCGTGGTTCCGGCAGGTCTGACTGCATGCCCTGGCGCTGACGTCCCAGCCATTCGTTGGCCACTTCAAACTGCCGGCTTTGACGCAGGCCGGCCGAGAACTTGGGCAGTTCGGCCATCAATTTGGTTTCGTCCACGAGGATGCGTTCGCGCAGGTAAAGGATGATCCCGCCGTCGTACGTGGGGAGAAATACGCTGGCCGTCTTGGGCGTGAGGCTGAACGCGATGCGTTTGATGTCATTCAGATTCAACGCTTGTGGCAGCAGTTCGACGGAGCGCGTGCTGCGGGAGAAGGCGGGCAGGATCAACGGCTTTTGCTTTCCGGACAGGCAGATTTCCGTGAACGTCTTGTGTTGGCCCAGGCCGTTGGTCAGTGTGTTGTAGAAAATCCGGCCATAGGAGCGGGCTTGCGCCAGCGCTTCGGTTTGCTGGTAGTCTTTGGTGACCTTGGCAAGCACGGCCTCAAAGGGCGGCACTTCGCTTGGGAATTTCGCCTTGAGTGCGATCAGGAAAACGCCGTCGTCACCCATGATGGGGTTCAGGTTCACCGGTTCCTCCGGGGCGAGTGCAAAAGCCACGTCGGTGAACTTGGCCAGGACCTTCATGTCGGCGGGGCCGTCTTCGCGATCAAACGGGGCCGAGGTTTTTAACGTCAATTTGAATGGATCCGCCGCCGCCATTTGCGCCAAGTCCTCAATTTTCAGTTTGGCGCCACTGTCCGCTTTCTCGGAAAGCTTGGTGGCCAGGTCGTAGGCCTTTTTGCGCGCGGCATTCATCGCCTGCTCGTCCTTGATTTCCTTGCGGATGCGGACTTTGGCCACGTCGGGATCCAGCGCCTGGCCATTCTCGCGGTAGAAGTTCGTGCCGCGCTTCATGTAGATGGATTCCACGATGGCGTCTTTGTTGGTCAGCTTGTTGAACTGTTCTTCGGCTTCCACCATGAAGTTGGTGACCTCAAACTTCACATAGGCCAGTTGCACGCGGTCGTTCAGGCGGTATTCGGCCATGTGGTTGGTGTAGAATTCCTTGAGCTTGTCGGGCGCGGCCATGGGTACCTTCTCCAGGTAATTGGTCGCGGCGAAATGCACGAGTTCGGTGACCACTTCCTCGTTCTCGCGGCGGTACAGGGTCTTGGCTTCCTCGGGCGGGATGAGGCGTCCGGCGGTGCCAGCCACGGCGACGAGGTGGAGGATGCGGACTTCGTTGCGGAGAAACCGTTCGTAATCCGTCTTATTCAGGCCGTTGGGTTTGAGGATGACCCGTTCGAATTCATCCAAGGCCGCCTTGGGGTTCATCCCGCGGGCACCGAGGGCCTCCAAGTGGGATTCCGCCAACTCCACCAGTGTTTCCGGGTTGGCATGGATATTCATTTCCCGCACCTTCTCCAGCATGAACAGGCGGGAGTTGGCTTCGTTATAATCATCCCAGCCAAATTGGCGCGCGGTCTCACTGCGATCCGGCCATTGGCCAAAGCGGAAGAAGAACCGCAGTTTGGCCTCATGCATCACGTCCCGATATTCGTCATAAGTGACGTCCCGGTTGTTTATCTTCAGCCCTTTCTCTTTCCCCCCGTTTCGCGAAAAATAGCGATCGGGTGAAAAGAATATCACAAAGCTGGGGATCACCACTGCGATGACGGCCAGCCAAATCCACTTCTGATGTTGTCTAAATCCTGCAAACATAATCGTTTTTAAATATGGAGCGCGAAACGTAGCGCACTGTTTTCCCCCTTGTCGAGAGGTTTTTCATATTAAATGATGTGCGCGGCTGGCGGCGGCCAAGGCAAACACTGTGGCATAGGTCCTTTTGACCGCTGAAACATGGGTGTTTTTGCGTTAATTCCCGTGCAGGGGCAGCACGATGGCGTTGGGGTTGGGCAGCGCGTGTTTCAGGTCCGAGGGCAGTTCGGGGAGTTCCCGTTTGCCGGTCTGGTTGAAGTCGCCGCGCTGGAAGGCCGGAATGTCCAGATTGGCTCCGCACGGTTGCTGGCTGGGTCCGATCGCCAGGGCAGGGGAGGTCGGCGTTGGGCGGAGGTCCAGGGTCGTCGTCGCGGCCTGTTTCCAATTCCAGATCAGCGCGTCCCGGAATGGCGCGGCGGGCAGTGGCGGCTCAAATTGCACGACGTTCTCATCGGCTTTGGTGACTCGGCGCAGGAGGCCATCCCCATTGATTTCAATCTGGTCGCCGATCTCGAACTTAGCCGGGGCTCGCAGGGTCAGACGAGAGCGGGTGTTGGCGTCATCCCAGCGCACGGCGGCCTGAAAGAGTGGGGCGGCGCGGAATTGTGGGTTGGCGCGCCGGGAATGCGCCTCGCGCCCGAGCGCGGCGGCTTCCTCGGGGGTGAAGAGGGAACGCCATTTGGGTTTGGTGACTAGATAGATGGGCAGTTTGGCATCCTGCTGGTAAAGCAGGTTTTCCTGGCTCGTCAAAGTCTCGGCCAGCGTCAGCGGGTTATTCCACACGATGGAACGGTTGAGCCGATATTGATGGCCGGTGAAGGAAAACGCCCCATACCCGCCCAGGCCGATGGTGGATTGTTCAATCGTCCAATCATGCGAGTTGCCATGGCCGAAGATGACGGCGATGGCGGCGGTGCCCACGATGATGCTGTTGCGGATGGTGCTCCCGTCAATCTCCTCCGTCATGATGCCTTGGCCGCCCCAAAGCAGCACGTTATCCTCGACGACCAGCCGGTGTACGCCCCGATACGTTTGCAGGTTGTCCGGATGCCCCAGCAACAGGTGGTGATGGATGTAATTGCGGCGGACGGTGATGTCCTGCGATTCCGGTTCCCCGTCGGGTTTGCCGCTGACGTTCCCGGCAATATCCACGCCATCCACCAGGTTCAACGCAATCTCATTCTGCTGGACCAGGACGTTCTTGCTCGAAATCACCCCCACGCCGTTCGCGTTCGCCACCACAATGTTATTCTGCAACTGTATCTCCTCGCAACGCCGCACCGAAATCCCGTTCCGCTGGTTGTTATGCACGATGCAGCCTTGAATGTTCACGTGCGATGCGCCCGTCACCTCCACGCCCACCCCGCCCGAGCCGCACACCTCGAGCCCCGCCACGGTGATTTGCGTTGCCGGGTGGCCTTCCCGCCCGCTCACCAGCAGCAACCGCTGGGCTGCGCGCCGATACTGGGTCCGCTCCAAGTCCGCCACGGCCGCTGGCCGAAAGTACACGCGCACCCGCGGCGCGTCCAACTCCACAAACGCCCATTGCCCCACCTGCGTGATCAACCGGGGATGATTGACCAATTGGTAACGACCTCCTTTGCCCTGCAACGTGGCGCACACGCGGGCATCCCCGAGCTTCACCACGCCGCCCGCCGCCTCCAATCCCTTGACCCCGACCGTCGAGAAATAATTCCCCCGCGCCACATACACAAACGCCATCAGCGATTGCGGGCGGGCGACCACCTCCGCCGGCCAACCGGTGCCCGGCCCCGCGCCGTCCTTGAACGTCGCGGCTCCGGCATCCGGCTCCTTCACCGAGCGCATGGGCTGCTCAGCTCCGGGCCAGCGCGAGACCGGCTGCGGCGTCAGCCCCACATACAAATCGGCAATGGGCCCCTCGATCGTGGCGCTGTAAACCTCTCCCGCCTCCCGTTGCCAGCCTTGGATGGGGGTGAACCCGGACAACACCACCCGTTCCCCCGGCGCGGCGCGCAGGGCGATGGGTTTCTCCGGCGTGCCCGCCCCCTGGAGCGTCACCGTTTCCGCGTACGTGCCTTGGCGGACCAGAATCGTATCCCCCGGCAGCACCGACTTGGCCGCCGCGCTGATGGTGGCAAACGGTTGGGCGGGCGAGCCCACCCCACCGGCCGCCGCGCCGGCCTGCACCCACAACTCCCTGGCACTGGCGGTAACAACCAGCCCGCCGCACAACAGCGCGCCGACCCCGGCCATGCGCCAAGCCGTCTCATAGCAAATCAATCCAATGAGCTTCATGGCGGCGAGCCTACGCCGCAACCCGCAGCCTTGTCGAGCAAACAGTGACTGCCGGGCGGCCGCCGCGCACCAAAACTTTCTGACAAAAAACACTTGTCAGTCCTAAGCTGAATGGGTGCCTTCCGTGAAAATTCACTGGCAATCGAGCATGAATGGCATGTTTCCAGGTAGGATATTCGATGCAGTTTCCGCCCATACACCCGGCGGGACTACGGAAGCGCTTTCCAGCGTGAAGGGCACCCTTTTGTCATCCCCGCCCCAGCCAGGCCAAAAGCGTCCCCAGCGCGGCTGGGTGGACCCCCAGAACCGCTGGGGGGATCCCCAGCGCGGCTGGGGGGATCCCCAGAACCGCTGGGTGAACCCCCAGCGCGGCTGGGGGGATCCCCAGGACCGCTGGGGGGCCCCCCAGCACGGCTGGGGGGATCCCCAGGACCGCTGGGGGGCCCTCCAGCGGTGCCAGAAACCATCAAAAAACCATCAAAATGAGCGATTTCGCGCAAAAAAGCCCAAATTTGACCATTTTTGAATCTTTGCTTGCCCATCCCAGTAGTTTTGGCCATATTCCGCTCATGAAAATCACCTTAACAAATATAATGAAATACAACGCTGGCAGGTTGCGCCGCTCCGCTTTGGGGTTGGTCGCGCTGTCGGCGCTCAGTTTGATCACCGCTTTACCCGCCTCGGCCCAGACGGCCAAGCGCACCGTGGTGGTTTGGTCGGAACGCACCGCGCCCACCAATGTTTACCCCAAGGACATCAATGGCGCGATTGCCGAGGGGTTGCAAGGGTTGGCTGGCTGGGAGATCATCACTGCCAATATTGACCAACCGGAGCAGGGCCTGAGCGACGCGCTGTTGAAACAATGCGATGTCCTCATCTGGTGGGGACACAAACGGCACAAACAGGTCAAACCGGAACTGATCCAAAAAATCGAGCAGCGCGTGAAAGCGGACGGCATGGGTTTCATGGCGCTGCATTCCTCCCACTTCGCCGAGCCCTACAAGGCCATCATGGGCACTAAATGCAGTTGGGCGGAATACAAGGCGGATGGCACTTCTGTGAAAATTACCGTCAAGGAACCGAACCATCCGATTGCGCAGGGCGTGCCCAAAGAATTCGATCTCCCCAAGATTGAACGTTATGGCGAACCGTTCCAAGTGCCCACGCCGGAAGCCGTGGTGTTTGAAGGAATGTATAAGAAGCCCAACGGTGAAACCGCCATGGGCCGCATGGCCATGTGCTGGACGATGGGCAAGGGCAAAGTCTTTTACTTCACGCCGGGCCACGAAACTTACGACGACTTCTTCCGTCCCGAAGTTCGCCAGATCATGAAGAACGCCGTTCAATGGGCGGCGCCCAAGAAATAGTATTGGCCGTCCAACATGTGTTTTGACCAATGCCGGCATGGGATCCATGCCGGCATTATTTGTTCGTTATTGGTGAATGGAAAAACGAGTTTGTCAGGCGGCGGGAATGGGGGTAGCGTACCGCCTAATGAGCATGAGACATATCAGCAACGGCAGGCGGCTGGGGTGGTTATCCGCAGTCCTGGCGGTGCTTTGCCTGGCGCTGTGGAGTGCCGCTGCCGCCGCCGATCAACCGCAATGGGGGCACGGCTTCACGCGCAACATGATTTCCCTGGAGAAAGGTTTGCCGGATGCCTTCGATCCCGCCACGGGCAAGAACATCAAGTGGATGGCGCAATTGGGGACCGAGACCTATTCAACGCCGATCATCGCGAACGGGCGCGTCTTGATCGGCACCAACAACCGGCAACCGCGCGATCCACGCCACACCGGCGATCGCAGTGTGCTCATGTGCTTCGATGAAACGGATGGGAAGTTCCTCTGGCAATTAGTATCCCCCAAAATCACCAACAGCATCTATTGGGATTGGCCCAATGACGGGATGTGTTCGACGGTCACAGTGGAAAGCAACCGGGTGTACCTGGTCGGGAACCGTGGCGAGGTGTTGTGCCTGGACCTGGACGGCATGGCCAACGGCAACGACGGGCCGTTCCTGGATGAGGCGCGTCACAGCGTCCCTGCCGGGCAGGAACCCATTGCGCCAGGGGCGGCGGACGCGGATATTGTCTGGTTGTTCGACATGATCAAGGAATGCGGCGTGCGGCAGCATGATTCGGCGCATAGTTCCATTTTGTTGCTTGGGGATTATTTGTACGTGAACACGTCGAATGGCGTGGATGATTCGCATCGGCGGATCATGTCGCCCGACGCGCCCAGCTTGATCGTGGTGGATAAACGCACGGGCCGGCTCGTGGCCCGGGACAAGGAACGGATCGGACCGCGCATCTTTCACAGCACCTGGTCCGCGCCGGCCTTGGCGGAAATTCAGGGGCGGAAACTCATTGTCTTTGCCGGGGGTGATGGCGTGGTGTACGCCTTCGAGCCAATCAGCCAGGCTCCGCCCAACGGCGTAGTGCAGAAGCTCAAGAAAGTGTGGCAGTTCGATTGCGACCCCACGGCACCCAAGGAGAACGTCCACAAATACAACAGCAACCGCAAGGAAAGCCCCAGCAACATCAAGGGCATGCCGGTGTTCGACGGCGGCTGCATCTACGTGGCGCATGGTGGCGACCTGTGGTGGGGCAAGCACGAGGCGTGGCTGAAATGTTTCGCGGCCTCCGGGGAAGGAGACACCACGGCCACGGCGTTAAAGTGGTCGTATCCACTGGAACGACACTCAATGTCCACCCCGGCGGTGTGGAACGGACTGGTCTTCATCGCGGATTGCGGCAAAAAGGTGCATTGCCTGGACGCGAACACCGGGAAACCGTATTGGGTGCAGGAGACCGGCGGGGATATCTGGGGCTCGACGCTGGTGGCCGACGGCAAAGTGTATGTGGGCACCCGGCGCGGGGACTTTTGGATCTTTGAATGCAGTAAGGAAAAGAAAGTGCTGTCGCAAGCGGCCTTTGGCAGCCCGATCAATGCCTCGCCCATGGCAGCGAACGGGGTGCTCTACGTGGCGACGATGAAGAACCTCTACGCCATTCAGCAAGCCAGGTAGCGTGGCAGGGAGAAAATCGAAGCAAATTAAACCTGCCCTATTCCAGCCAGTGCAAAGGTCGTAAACGGAAGCGGAATGGGAAAATAAGCGTCCAGCAGTAGGTTGTACCATTCAGACGTTCATTCGATGAAGCCGGCCCGTGATGTATTTGCGCGTTAACGCTCGCCCCCCAAGGGTATTGGCCTGCGTGATTCGACATTGCTCCCATCGCTAAACTCAGAACACCGCATCTGCGCCGAATAATTTGATACCATTGGGGATTGGCG
>JBAXGN010000076.1 GCA_037139415.1 Verrucomicrobiota bacterium
GCGGGACTTGCACCCGCTGGCCTGTCAAAGATCGAAGGCTGCACCAGAAAGATGGAATGAATCACGAATGACATCATTGGCCAGTGGCGTTGGCTTGGCAGCCCCCATTTTACCAGAATTTCAACGCGCTGATTCGACTACTCGCGACGCCAGAATGACCTGAATCTTATTAGGTTGGTAATCGGATTTGCAATTTTTGTGCAAAAGAAGCTGGTCCCCCCATTCCGAACTGATCTGGTTTTCATCCGTGCCATCCGTGTAATCAGTGGTTAAAAATCCGGAATTGCACGTCCGATTCCACCGGTAACACCGACCGGGACCGCCATACCTAACTTGCTCCCAGCTTCTGGCTCCTCGCTTCCATCTCCTTCGTATCATTTTTTGCCAGCTACTCTTTTTGCCATGTCCGGTTCCCATTTTTCTGCCGGTTTATTTTTCTGCTAAAGTTCTGCAAAAGTTCCCGTTGGGGTTTTCGGGCATTACTCATTAATGCTGCTTGCGGATGATAATGCGGGCGGTCTGGACGCTTTCGCTGTTGACCAGGCTGCCCAACACCGTGCGGGTACACACCCAGGTCACGTCAATCGCCTTGCATAAGTCGGTATTGGTGGTCGGCACCAGATCAAAGGTGCCGGGCACGGTATTCCGCTGCCACATGTTAAAGACGCACGCCACGCACCCGTGGAGCATCACCTGCGAGCCCCCCCCCTTGATACGCGTCAGCGTTTGATTGGTGGAACTGTACGAATACGAGAGCACGGTGTTATCGGAATCATAAAAATCCAGGCGATAACTCATGTTGGTGCCGGAAACGGTTTTGACAAAATTGGTCAGTTGCTGCACCTGGCGAATGTCACGGGTCATGACATCCAATGTGTTACGGCTGTCCTGATCCAGTTCCACGTAATTGGCAAGGCTGGCCACCGTGCGGCCGGTGTAGAGTGACAAAACGGCAATGGCCGCGAACACCAGGCAACTGATGCCGATGGAGACCATCAGTTCCGGCAGCGTAAAGGCAAGGCAATTCATTGCGGCGTTCGGTCTGCTGCCCCCCCTGCCGCCGAAGAACGCAAAGCCGCTTGCCGCTGCCTTTCGCTGATTGAGCCGCACGTTCATATTCAGTTCAGGGCAGCAGATTATTACTCGCCAGCCAGGTATCCATCGGCCCCACTTCGATCCACGAGGTGATCATGTACCGACTGGTGGGGCCCATCCGGGCCAGGTTTTCATCATAATGGAAATTAAAATGCCCGTTCATCCTGACCGAGTTGACCACACTGGCACCAATGAAATCCTGGTTGTTATTGCCGCCGCCACCCAACGTGAAATCCGCATACGGGGCGTAGATGACGCCGCAGAAACCGCCATTGCCGTGAATGTTGATCGACGTGTTATTGGCGGTGCCGAAATATTGAAAATTCGCCGCGTTGCCGGACATATTCAGGACGCCATTCCCGGCGATGTCCGTCGAAGCGCCATCCATGTAAAGCATCAGGCTGGCGCCGGGTCCAATGGTCAAACCACTCTGCCCCTTGAAAGAGATGCTGGAGGTGACGTGCAGACGCGCGTTGCCGCGGACATACACGCTACCGCTCAGGTTGTCTATAACGTAATCATAACTATCCAATACTATATCGTACTTCTGGCTGGTTATCGTGGCCGCGTTGGTCGTGACAACATTGTAGGTATAGGAAACAATCGGCGTATAGGTATAGGTATGCATGGTATAGGTATAGGCATTCGGGATGATATAGGTATAGGAGCGCTCGTTATATACGTAGCTTTGAATCGCCCAATAGTCGTAAAAGGTTCCCTTATTTTTCCCAGTAGTGACGACACGGTTGGTCACCGTCCCCACATACGTGATCGGCGGACCCACGGAAGGCGCCACCGTGGCATTATAGACAAAGGCCGTATTGGTAGTAATGAAGCCCGTCGGCGCCGGCGTAGGCAGCGTGGCGTTTGTGACCACCACAATGTTGGTAATGATCACGCCTGCAGGCAGTGGCGTCGGCATCGCATTCGTGGTGACTGTAATCGTATTGGTGGTAACATTCTCATAATCATTGGTGGGATACAACGTGCTGGTGACGACAATATCGTTGCGGGTAACTCCTCCCGGCGGCCAATACGGAGGCCGGGTGGGCGTGGTGATGGTCAGCCCGACATTGGTGGTGATGGGTGGGTTGGGCATGGGACTGGGCATATTAACCGTCGTAACCACGCTGGTGCCAAAACTATAATTGGTGGTTGAAATGCTGCCGGAGTTGGGGGAGAAACCGCCCGCAAACGGGCAAACCACATCCGGAAAACTCTGATTCATATCGGAGGATGCGTGGCCCGCCTCAATGCCGCGCCCGCCACCGGAAACAAACGCCAAGTCGCCGATCACACCGCCGGAGCCCACCGCAATGGTGCCGCCTGGCCCGGTGGCGGCGTGACCAATCACATTGCCGTTGCCAATATCCACGATATTGGCTCCGCCCGAGTTACTGGCGACGTCGCCGTTACCTTTGCGTTTGGCAGGATCCCACTGGCCATTGGTGCTATAGTTGGGATCCGCCGAATCGAAGCTGTCGGTGGTCACGTTCTGGCCGGCAAAACTAATGCCCCCCCGGGCCACCATACCTTTGGCAAACAGCGCGCCATTGCTGGTGGTGACCCGCACCGAGCGGTAGATTTTGCGGGCGCCGATGGCGGTGGTTGGCTGGTTGGCGATTTGGGCAAACAGGACCGGCGGAGCCTCCGTCGGCAGATAGCCAAACGCGGTGGGCGGCGTGGTGTACCCGGAACACTCGATGACCGGCAGGACGTTGGTAGTGATCGAGACCATGTACCCGCCCCCGTTCAGTGACCGGCCAGTGACCGCCATCCCGGACACATTGGTCCAGGGCGAGAGAAAGAGGTTGGTCAACCCGTTTTTATTCAAGTGTGCCAGCGCCTCTTCGATGCCGGCTTCGACGATAGGCATCACCGAGTTCCAGGTCTGCGAGCGGGTGACCGAGCGATTCTGGGCATTGATCAGGATCAGGTAACTGGCCAGGATAAAACCCAAAATCGCGCTGGTAATCAAGACGATCACCAGCACACTCGCGCGGGTCGGTCTGGTGGAAAGGCGTTGGATTTTCATAGGGGTGCGTTCAACGTTGTTCGTTGCGAATGACGACCATCGCGGTTTGCACGCTTTCCGTGTTCACCTTGGCCCCGAACATTTTGCGGGAACAAATCCAGGTGACCCCAATGGCCTTGCAATAATCCGCGTTGGTGGCAATCACCGGATAAGGGTTCCCGATGTCCGGGTTGCGTTGATACATACTGAAAACCAGCATGTCGCATTGCTCCAGCAATAGTTTATTGTCAGTGCCTTTGATCCGGGTCAACGTGTGCGCCTGCGGATCATACGTATAGGTCAGCGGCAGGCCGTCATTATCTTGAAAAACCAGCATGTTGGTTTGGTACGTGGACAAATACAGCACGTTGCGCACATCCCGCGTCATGATATCCAGCGCATTGCGGCTGGCGTTGTCCAGGTCCACGTAGTTGGCCATCATGGCAAAGCTCCGCCCCGTGTAGAGCGAGAGCGAAGCAATCGCGGCAAACACGATGCCACTGATGCCCATGCTGACCAGCAACTCCGGCAGGGTAAAGGCGCGCTCGCGCCAGCCGGATCGCCGCTTAAAAGATGTAGGGTTGCATTCCATTGCGAGCCACATAAGTGCGCATTTCCCGAAGCCGGGGAACGTCGGCGTTGGTCCATCTGACTTGCAGAATAATCATTCGGATATCGTCGCTGTAATTCGCGCTATTGGCAGGCCAATCCACGTTGGTAACGAGCGTGCTGCCATAATAGGTGATGCCTTGAACCATTCCCGTTGGGTAATAAGTGGTGGTGAACGTGGCGGGCAGCGTCACCCCATCGTTCACCTGAGTCCAGGTGCACAGGCGGGCAATTTCAGTGTGCTCGACCAGAATTTGGGTCGCGCGCAGGTTTTCCCGCGACACCCGAATGACCTGCACGCCGGAATTAATGCCCGCGTAGAGCGAAACGAACACGGTGACCATGATCGCCATGGCCATCAGAATTTCCACCAAGGTAAAGGCCATCGCCCTACCTTTTTTTCGGCCCCATGTTGTGCAAGTTCTCATAATCGGCTAACTAAGCTCGTTCATTCTCAGATACACAGCAAGCAACCATCCTGCCGTGTTTGGGACTGGACTCACCAAACCCCAAGCCTTCTATATCCCAACTGACTACTGGAAAGATAGTTATGTAAACGAAAGGCCGAAAGGGACAAATGGATAGTATTATGGACTTATACTGATAGGGATGAAAGTACCTAGCCGAAAACTTTTTGCAGAAAAATGAACCGGCAGAAAAATATTAATTCAATTTATTCCCATCTTTCGGCCGGTTTGTTTTTCTGTAATGAGCCTAAAAAGCCCCGCCCGCTAGACGGGGTTGTTTATTAGCTCTTGGGAGAATAAACAAGCCTGAGTAACCGAAAACTTTTGCAGAAAAATGAACCGGCAGAAAAATATTCATTCAATCGGTTTTCATCTTTCTGCCGGTTTATTTTTCTGCAAGATTTCCCCCCAATTTTTCCGTACCACTCACGCTCGCGCGGCGAAACTCTGCTGCACGAAATAGGCGGCCGCTTGGGAACGACGTTTCATCTGCAGTTTATCCATCGCGTTGCTGAGATAATTCTTGATGGTCTTGTCGCTCAGCACTAATTCCTGGCCGATTTCCTTGTTGGTTTTGCCCTGCGCCACCAACGCGATGACCCGCCGCTCCTGCGTAGATAATTGCTCCAGCTTATTTTCCGTCTTGGGTTCCGCATCCGTTTTGATGCGGTTCAAGACCTGGCCGACGACCGCCGGGTCCAGAATGGAGCGTCCGGCATGGATACTTTCAATGGCCGCCACCAATTGCGGTTCTTCGGCGTCTTTCAGCAAAAAACCATCCGCCCCGGCGCTGATCGCCTGCACCACCACGTCATCGTCCTGGTACGAGGTTAGGAAAAGCACCCGGACGTTCGGCGCCTGTTTGCGGATTTTCCGGCACGCCTCAAAACCAGAGCTATCCGGCAGGCGCACATCCATCAGCACCACCTCGGGCTTTAGCCGGGCGGCTTCCGTGACGGCGTGCGCGGCGGAATTGGCCTCGCCGACAACTTCCATCTGGGGATGGCGGCCAAGCAGAGCGGTTAATCCCATGCGGACAACTGCATGGTCGTCCACGATCAATAGCCGAATATTTTTTTCAACCATCTGATTCATAGCAAATGAATCTGTGTCAGATATTGGACGCTTTGTCCATGGTTAAATTCAAATCATGGTGCTGACCACTTGATGACGGTCGTATCGTTGGGTGCCACCTCATTCCAGGAGGTGACAATAAAGCGGGTGCCTGGGCCACTGCGCAACAGATCCTCATCGTAATGAAAATTGAAGTGCCCGACCATGCTAACCGTATTGACAATGGCAGCCCCGCAGAAATCCTGAGTATTGTTACCGCCACCCCCCAAGGTGAACGCGGCATTGGGCGCATAGATTGCACCGCAGAAGGTGCCGTTACCGCTGATTTTGAGATCCGTATGCGTATCCAGGCCGAAATACTGAAACCGAATGGCTTGGCCGGAGGGATTCAGAAGGCCCTGACCGCTAATGGAGGCACTGGCACCCGCCATGTAAAGTTTCAAACTGCCGTTAGGACCAATCGTAATCCCTTCCAGGCCGGAGAAGGAGATGGAGTTGCGCACGTAGATGGAAGTATTACCACGCACATAGACAGTGCCACCCAGGCTATCCACCGCGTAATTATAACTATCCAGAATCAGGTCATACGCGGATGTGGTCACCGTGACATTCGTGCTGGTGCGCGCAAAATAGGTGTAACTGATCAAAACGGTGTAGCTATACCTTCGCATTTGACAGGTGTACGTGGTTGGAAGATTCCAAGTATAGTCCTTTTGATTGTACGTATAATCGCGAATCGCCTGGTAATCATGCCACCAACCGCGGTCGGATTGGTGGCTGACTGAATTATAGCGGTTGGTCAGCACTCCCACATAGGTACCAGCCGAGGGGGGCGTCCAGGCCGGGGCATTCGAGGGGGGCCCGGGCGGCATCGGAGTGGATGGATATTGGACGCTGGAAAAGACGGTATTGGTCTGAATGGTTCCATTGGGGAGGGGCGTGGGCAGCGCGACATTGGTAAACCAGGTGACATTGGTCTTAATCACCCCAGCGGGCACGGGCGTGGGCAAGGTATTGGAGTTGACCTGAAAAATGTTGGTGGTGATCGCACCGAAGGCGTTGGTGGGATAATCGGTGCTGGTCACCGTGACGACATTCGTTACGACCGCGCCAAGCACGTACCCGGTGGGATAATCGTAGGTGGTAATCATGCCCGTGGTATTCGTGGTGATGGCGCCACCGGGGGGGGGACTGGGATAGGCGGCAGTGGTCACCCAATTACTGCCATAGACAAAGTTGGTGATGGAAATATTACCGCCGCCCGGGGTATAGCCGCCGGTAAACGGAGCAACCACCGTGGGGAAACTCATATTCATGTCATCGGAGAAATGCCCGGGCTCGATGCCGGCATTGCCGCCGGCGAACCAGGCCAGACTGCCAACCACCCCGTTCGGCCCGATATTGATCGTGCCACCGGGACCGGTAAAGACGTGGCCGCAAATGTTGGCGTTACCGGCGTTGAACAACCCTGGCTGACCGGAATTAGTGGCAATATCGCCATTATCCTTGTGTTTGGCGGGATCATATTTGCCATTGGTGCTGAAGTTCTGGTCGCCGGAATCAAAACTATCCGACGCCACATTGTTCCCATGCATATCCACGCCGTTTTTGGCGATCATGCCCATGGCGAAGAAGGAGCCGCCACCGGTGGTGACACGCACCGAGCGATAGACTTCCCCGGGGCGCGCGTAGGTTGGGCCAAGGGAACCTAACAACGGCGAAATACTGGCCAAGGTGACAAACGGCGCCGGCACATAACCGGTACACTCGATCGTGGGCTGCGTGGCGGCGGTGATGGAGACCACATACCGGCCTTTGTCCATGGTCCGTTGCATCATGGCGAGATTGGGGATCGCGTACCACCCCCAAATGTGCAGCTTTTGCCAGCCATCACTATAGAGATTGGTGGTACCGGTCTGATTCAGGTGCGCCATCGCCTCTTCCAGCCCCGCTTCCACCAACGGCATCACCGTATTCCACGTTTGGGATCGTTCCACGGCGCGGCTCTGCGTGCTCACCAACGTCAGGTAACTGGCCAGGGTGAATCCCAGAATGCCAAAGCACAGCATCGTCAGCATCAACACCGACCCTTGCTCCGTCCCGCTGGTCTTCAGAAATATTTTCATAACTTTCTTGTATTCAATGTTTTGCGAGGTGTTACCGGCCTCGCCAGGCACCCTCAAAAAATGTAATTTTGCAGCCCGTTCCGGCCCACCATCGTACTCATCTGCCGATCGTGTGGAATATTATAGTTCGTCCAGCTCACCTGAATCACGACCATCCGCAAATCGTCCGAATAGGACGCGCTAAAGGGGGGATTGGTGACGGTGACGGACCCGTAATAAACGACTCCGTGACTGGCATTTAAGGTGGTTGGATAGTAGTAGTCCACAAACGTGGGGGGAACGTTGGTGCTACTGGTGACCTGCTCCCAAGCGTACAGGCGCATGGTTTCCATTTTTTCCGCCATAATCTGGGTGGCCCGCAAATTCTCACGCGCCATGCCGATGATTTGCACCCCCGACGCGAGACCGGTGTACAGGGAGATAAAGCCCAACCCAAAAATCCAGATACTCACCAGGACATCCACCAGGGTAAAGGCCAACGCCCTACCGTTTTTTCGGTCCCATGTTGTGCAAATTCTCATAAGCGGTTAATCAAGCTCGTTCAGTTGCATCTCAAGAGTAAGCAAGCATCCTGCCGTGTTTGGGACTGCCATCACAAAACCCCGAGCTTTCTATATTCCAACTAACTACTGGAAAGATAGTTATGTAAACGAAAGGCCGAAAGGGAAAAATGGATAGTATTATGGTCTTATACTAATAGGGATGTAAGTACCTACTAACAATAACACCGGTGTGAAGGTGGTTTTCCTTTTACAGAAAAATTGAACGGTAGAAAGATATAAATCCAGATCAGAATGCGGAGGGTTATTGTGTTAACAGCATTATCTGTCGAACATGGTCTGGCAATCCCAAAGAACCGGGTCCGGCAAAATTTGAAACCAGGCAGGTTGATTGTTTTCCATCTTTCTGCCGGTTTATTTTGATGATATGAGCCTAAAAAGCCCGCCCCCTGGACGGGGGGTTGTTTATTAGATCTCGGGAGAGTGAACGAGATTGAGTAACCGAAAACCTTTTACAGAAAAATGTAATTCCAAATTTTTTTACCATGTTCGGTTCCCATTTTTCTGCCGGTTTATTTTTCTGCAAAAGTCCCCGTTGGGGTGTTCGGGCTTATGCATTATGCTGCTTGCAAAGGATGGTTCGGTATTCGGCATTCAGATTCTCTGTCCCAATATTGGACACCTCGAAGACTTTGGGACATTGAAGAACAAAGCCAACCACGCCGTTTGGTGTCCCGGCTTTAACCGGTTTTGGCATAACCAAAACCCACACGCGACTAGGCCCCGTCACCACTCAAAGGCAATTCCAGGTCAATTTTCCTCCTTCTTCGGCGGCATCACTTCCATCCGCAGGGAATTGAGGAACGCGTTGTACTCCACATGGGTGCGCGGCCAATCACCGCAGGAAACGGCGGTAATTTCCATTTTTCCACCCGTGAAGTTCAATGCGGCCAGGCGTCCGTGCGACCGCCGATTCACGCTGTCCGTAAACTCAAATTCAACCGCCACTCCGCGCGTGCCCATGCCATAACAGGCATAGACCGTGCTGATTTTGGCATTCGCGAAGCGGAGGGCCACCAGCGCCGTAACATTTGTCTCCGTCCACGGTTCCGCGACCACGTTGGTCGCGTCCAATTGAACGCGCAGGGCCAGATAACTCGTCAACCCCGGGTCGGAAAAGGCAATCCGTTGCTGGACGTTATCCGCCGACATCTGCCAGCCGGTGGGAGCCTGAAAATGAAACTGGGTGCGATCCACCAGCAGAATGTGCCCCTCGCTCACCGTGCCATATTCCGGACACACACGTTTTTCTGTGCCCAACCGGAAGACGGTCTGGGCGGCCAGTTCAGCCGCTGGCAAAACGACGGCCAGCAACAGTGCAGGAGAGATGATTTTATGGTGCATTGAGTTAAATGTTTGTGCCCGCCTAATTCGCCGGGCGGCGTGGCGCTGCCTCCGCCCACTGGCCGCGGATCATAGTGCTCAGTAACGGTGTCCCGAACGGCAGCTTCACCGGATCCATGAAATTCAGATCGAACGCCCAGTTGCGGGCCGGCGGGTTATAGACATTGCCGGTGCCCCACTTGGAGTTCGCATAACGACTGGGAAACATCACCACCATCGAGCCATTGTACGTGACAATCCGCTTGGTGCCGCCCGGTGCCCAATCTTCCAGGAAACGCGGGAAGTTTTCTGCGCCGCCGCTGTAGCTCATAAAGTTGGTGGTGGGCACAATGCCCGCAATGATGGCGGTGTTCACCGTGACCGCAGTGGCGGCACGACTCGCCAGTGCCAACGTGCTGTTGGCATCCGTCCAGGCCGGCGACAGGATGGTGACGGCATCCGCCACCACAGAGGCGGGCATGGTCTGCGAGGTGTTGGTGGTGCCAAGCGCAGCAGTGGGGGCGTTATAATTGCCCCGGATGTACAGCGGCTCAGCCGTGGCCACCGAAAGGCCGTTGGTCGGCAGCGCGGCCCCGTTCACCAACCGCACCGCAGACATCTCGGTGTTGGTGAGAATCGAGGCTCGGCGATCATCCTGGACATACAGTTGGTTCACCGTACGTCCCAAGGCATTGAACAAGCCGGTGTTGGTGCGCAAACAGCCTACGTCAATATCCACCGATTCCACCGTCTTGCCTTCGCGCGCATCCATGAACTTATTGGTGAGGACAACGAATTGCTGAAGCAGGTTGGTGGGGACAGAGGTCGCGAAATTGTTATAGGAACCGCTTTTGCCAGCCAGGACCAGGTTGGTTATATACGTGAAATTCGTGATGGTGGCGGTATTGGTGACAATCGTGGTTACCTTGCCGACTTTGTTGGTAGTAAAAGAGGTGTTGGTCGAAAGAAAGGTGTTGGTGTTCACCGTATCGCTAACCTGCAAAATCAAATCTGCCTTGTTATAGTAGCGCTGTTTCCCCATCAGGGAGGTCGGACTCTCGCCAGCGGGAGGCACATCCAGAATTGCCTGCACCGCCTGCGCCGAATTATTGGTGCCAATCGGGAGGGTTAAACTCGACGCCTTCGCATCCTTATCCGCCTGAAACGTCACCGAGCCGGAGGGCGCTCCCCGGGCATCCCCCGGCGCGCGCCCGAAATTGATGGTGCCCACCGCGGTGACATCGCTGAAAAACGTCAACACACTGTCCGGGCAGGTGTACAGGTTGCCGTTGGCGTGGACGCGCCCCGTCACGTTAAACGCCTGGCCGCAACTGATCTCCATGTCCATCCCGTAAAAAATGGCAAATTGGAAAATCGGAATGGTGGTGATTTGCACATCCTGCTTCACCGCCGAAGTAATATCGTAGGGTGCGTTGTTGCGGCGGGCATTGGAGATGATGGTATAGGTGGCGGCGTAACCAAACAAGCCGGCGTATTGCGAATCCAACACGGTATAGGCCCAAGCCGCGCTGTTATTGACCGCTGTGACCCCCGACACGCCGTTGGCATCGCCGAAGGTGTAGTTCGTCCAAAATGGATTTTGCGAGCTGCTCGGAACCAAGGTGCGGTAGGTGGCGAGATTATTGTACACATCCGCCTGGCTGCCATTGTGATAATCGTACGCAATCTGGCCAACCACGATCTCCGTGGCTGCCTCGGCGGCATACAGGGTTTCCCACCGCTGGTTGTTGCGCGCCGTCAACTGCGCGGTGGTGGACGTCCAGGACATGGCGGTGGACAGCACAATCATGGCCACTCCGAGAAACACCAGCACAATCACGAGCGCGTATCCGGCTCGCGGGCGATGCGGTAAACAGGCAAGTTTCATCATGGCTCCAATCGTTTATTGCAGCATGCGGCGGGTGATTTTGGTGCGAATCTGGTAAAAGTCAAAATACGCCCCCGGCGTGCCGACAGAGGTGATCGGGTACTGGATCTGGTAAAACTGGATGGTCAGGCCGATCACCCGGTTGTTCTGGTTGTTGGTTAAAATATTACCCTGGAAGTCCTCCGCCGTGAACACGACCTTGTTGGTGATGAATTCGGCGACGATATCGCGCACCGCGCCAGTCTGGTCTGAGCGCACAAACCGGGTGTTGTTCGTGTCGAGGTAATAGCGGGAATAGAAATTGGTCACCAGCGCGTTGGTGTAAAGTTGGATGGCGTTGCCCGCCTGGATCTGGCCGGGTTGGGCTTCCACAAAATCAGTCAGGCTGCCATTGCCAAGCCGCACAAGTTTGGCTGCGCGCACCTCCTGCATCAGGGAGTTGATGGCATCGCGCGCCTGCGTGTTAGCCCCCAATTTGGCGCGGGTGAGCCCGTACATTTTCAGCCCCATGATATGTGCGGTCAATGTGCCGGCAATGACGATCATCATGATAGCCATCGAAATCATCAGCTCCGTAAGGGTAAAACCACGGGTGCGACGCGGGCAATATGTTAAGACCGTATGCATATCAAAAGCTATCCGGACTCCGATACGTGACCACCGTATTGGTAAACACCCGGCGCGAACGCGGCCAGGTCCAGGTGCAATCCACGCGAACGCATTTGACCGGCGGATTGCTCAACACCTGGCTGATCACCGTGAAATTGGTACACCAGACCACGTTCGTGCCGTTGATGGGGATGTCCATGATGTTGGTTTGTTGCGTAAAATTGGTCGTCTGCAATTCATCCACCTCCGGAACGGCTCCCAAATCCCATTTGCACGAGCGCACTTGTTCGACTCGCTGCATGGCGTATGACTCCGCCGCCAACGAATACGAGGTCCACTCGGCCCGGGTGGCCGTGGTCAGGTAGCCATAGACAATGGCCGACATGGTCATGACGGACAACATCGTGGAAATAAGCACCTCCGCCAAGGTGAACCCTTGGTTCTTCCCAGACTTCTTTGGCATGGCGGACGGTAAAATCATGTTATCAACAAGGTCTATGCGGTATTATCCAAATAAGTACTTATGTACATGTCTATATGGATACAGCAAGTACCATGCCTTGTCAATTTCGATATTCCGACTTGTTTTTTACCATAACAGGTTTACTCTACATCAGTGTAATGAAGTATGGCATAAACCGTGCTCTTATCATGATCGATAAAATGCGTATTGCAGCACATATACGGCCGTGCCTAACGTTGGTCGGCGGGACCAAAGTGTGGGTGATCCTCATCGGTGTTATCGCCGGTTGCGTCAGTGGCTTTGCCGACAACACCAACGTAACCGCCGCTCCCAAAAACAATGGTAACGCGTATGGCCACAACAAGCAAACCCTGGATACCCGGGCTGTTGTGATACCTTCGAGCCAAGCTGATCCGGCGTCCAACGAACCGGAACGCAAGGGACGTCCGGACCGCACCCAGCCCAACGGCGATGTCAAAAATTTGATCAAGCAGTTCCAAGCCGCACGCGAGGCATATTTGCAGGACCAGCAAATCCTGATGAAGCAACTGAAGGGGGCCAGCGCCGAGGATCGGGCGGCGATTCGCGAGCAATTAAAGGAAAGTCTGGATCAATGGCGGGAACAGCAGAAAGAGTTGATCAAGGAGCAACGCGACCGTGCCATCGAACTGAAACGCGCGTTGCAGGCGGATTTGGGACGGGTGGTGGATGATGCGCAAGGCGAAGGGCGTGGACGCTGATATTGGCCATGGCGGGAAGCGGATCGGGCGGCGAGGGATGGCTGAGCACGGGAGCAACAGTCAGAGTTGGAAAGACGTTGTACCACCATTTTCAGTGCAACCACCATCCGTAATCCGCAATCCGCAATCCGCAATCCGCAATATTTCTGTTGCTGGCCTGTGTTGCTTATGGCTGGCCTTATCTTTAAGCGCGGCCATAGCCGCACCACTTCCGGCATCCGATGCCGCCCTCAAGCCAGCCGACATTTCACTTTCTCCATGGGATTGGGACCTCAACCTTCACGGGGCGTTTGGCTACAAGGATAACGTGTTGCTGAACCGTCGTTTTGCGGATGGTAGCGGTTTTTTTCAGGGGGGATTGGATGCCTCACTATTGCGTCTGCCATTGGATGGCACGCAACTCAGCCTGCTGGTCAGTGCGGAGGATACTAGGTATTGGCAGTCACCCAAACTGGATGATGAGCAATTTATCCTGTCCATGCTTCAATGGAAGCAGTACGGCCCGGGCGAATGGGTCTGGAGTTGCAGCCTGGACCACCATTACCAAAACCAAGTCATGGATGTCTCCGCCACCGAGACCAACCTCAACACCGCGCGTTTTCAAGGAAACGGGCTGCGGCTGTATCCCGGCGTACGTCGGGATTTTGAACAGCGACGCTGGGCGGAACTCGAGTTGGGGGCCAGCCGCCAATGGCTGCACGCGCCACTGGATGGTTTCTGGCAATTTCGCCCCAAATTTACCGTGGGCCAAGGATACGGCAATCGTTCGGAACTCTCGCTGATTTATGAACCATTTTGGCGCTGGTACGACCATCGGGAACCGCTGACCCGCGAGGGATTCCGCATTCCCGGAGAAACGTTGGTGTTCACGGAACACGAGTTTCAAGTCCAATGGCAGCACTACTGGGACCCGCCACGCCATTGGCGGACCACCACCCGCCTGGGCTTTGCCCTCAACCTGGATAACGGCGGGGGCTATTTCGATTTCCGCCGCTACCAGTTCACCGAGGCGCTACGTTACAAATCCGCTGCCTGGGAGGTCCGCGCCCAAGTCCGCCTGGCCGCCTATGAATTCACGCACCAGACCTTCAGCCGCACGGATGAGCGATTGCGCGACAAGGCTACCTGGCAACTTCAACTGCGCATCGAGAAAACGTGGACCAAACATCTCAAAACCTTTGCTCAGTATGAACATGAGTCCTCGCTATCGAATCTGCTGCTGGATGAATACAACGTAAACACTCTGCTGGCGGGCATTGACTGGGGTTGGTGATTCGGCTATCCTACGCACTTTCGGGCATGACTGACACGGCCTCCAAAGTCTCGCTCTTCGAGCGTTTTCGCTGGCTTCCGCTGGCGATGGTAGCCATTACTCTGGTGGTTTTTGGCGCCGCCATCGTCTCCGTTACCCGCCAATTGCGCCACCAAATCCGCCAGCAAATGATTGCCCGGGACGGGGAAGTGTTTCAGGCGGTCTTGTGGCTGCAATACTCCAATCACCTGCAGTCAGCGCCAGAGTTGCAGCTGGATGAACCATCCGTGCAGTTCAACCTGCTGCTCGAAATCTCGCGGATGCGCGGCGTGCTGGCCGCCCGGCTGTTTGATGCGCGCGGCTCCTTCGTCGCCTCGGTGCCACCAACGGTGCAACCTGGTGCGCTCGGGCGTGAAACCATGAGCGTTTTAACCGATTTACGCTGTCATTCCCGCTTTTTTGAGGCAGCCAACCTCGCCAAGCTATTCCTGCCGGGAACCGCGCTGGCCGCGGCGGTTCCCTTGTTGGAGGTGAACGTGCCATTTTACGCGCCGGCCCAGTCGCAACTGCTGGGCAGCGCCCAGTTTTACCTGGATGGTCAGGCGCTCGCCACGGAATTTGCGACCTTGGATCAGCATTTGTGGCAACAAGGGTGGTTGGTGTTCCTGGTGGGGGGCGGTCTGATTGTCGTCGGATTAAGTTGGACGTTCCGGCGTCTGCAGCAGGCCAACATGGAACTCCGCTCTCGCTCGGAAAGCCTGGCCCGGGCCAACCAGGAATTGATCCTGGCGGCCAAAACCTCGGCCACCGGTGCCATGTCCGCGCATTTGATTCATGGTTTGAAGAGTCCGATCATCGGCTTGCGCAACCTGTTTGAGGGATTAGCCTCCCAACCACCAGGCGAAAACCAGGCCGGCTGGCAGATGGCGCAAAAAACTATTCGCGAAATGCAGCAGATGATCAACGATTTCGGCAAGATGCTGAACAACGAACCGTCCTTGTCCCAGCCGTTTAGTCCGTTGGCCGACGTACTTGCCCTGGCCATCCGCAAAAACCAGCCGCTCGCCCAACAAACCGGCGTGCGTCTGCTGCACTCCCCGCCCTTGGACCTCCTGCTGGAGAACCGGGCAGCCAATCTTTCCCTGCTCATCCTGGAAAATCTGTTGCGCAACGCCCTCCAAGCCACGGCGCACGGCGGCACGGTAACGCTCAGCACCCGCATGGAAGCGGGCCAAGTGGTCTGCCAGGTCCAGGATGAAGGCACCGGTTTTCCCGACGCCTTGCGCCCACACCTCTTCATGCCCTGCCAATCCACCAAACCCGGTGGGCTCGGCATCGGCCTAGCCATCAGTAAGCAGTTGGCCAATCATCTGGGGGCACGCTTGGAACTGGCCGCCAGTTCGCCACGCGGCTGCGTATTCGAGTTTCGCTTGCCCATGCCTCCCAATGACCCGGTAAGCTCCGAAAAAACTGTAACAAATCGGTTGGCGACTACCCTCATTTTGAATTAGAGTAATAGGGCTGTTTGGATTTTTCAATGAGTCCATTTAATATGCAGGCAAGCTGGGCTGCGTGGCATCGTTTTCCATGGATGCTAGGGGTCCTGCTTTGCTCATTGCTGGAAACCAATGCGGCGAATCTGGCACCGCGTTGGCGCTGGTCCAACCCGTTGCCGCACGGCGGCAATGTGTATGGCATGGCCTACGGTCTGGATTTGACAGTGCAAGTGGCGGAACGCGGCCAACTATACTCGAGCGAAAACCTGATAGATTGGATGCCGTATGATACCGGAACCACCAATACGCTGTTGGCGGCGGTCTTTTTTAATGACCGTTTGATTGCAGTGGGCGAGCGCGGCACGGTGGTCTGGACGGATTCCCTGGAAGATTTCTTCGTCATAGACCTGGGCACCCCGAATTGGCTGATGGGCGCCGCCGCTTCCTCCAGCCTGGTGATTTTGGTGGGCGACAACGGCGCGATTTATTCCAGCATCACCGGCACCAACTGGTCCCAGGAAAACTCTTCCGTCACCAACTGGCTCTGCGGCGCAGCCTATGGCAAAAACACGTTTGTGGCGGTGGGACAGAGCGGAGTCATCCTGACCAGCAATAATGGTAAAACATGGAAAAAAAGTACCTCCGGCACCACCCGCCGCCTGAATGGCGTGTTTGCCGTGAATGGCTCGTTGTATGCCGTGGGCGACCAAGGAGTGGTGCTGCGCAGCGATAACGATGGCAGTTCGTGGAGTACAATCTCTGGGATTGGCGCCACCAATTCCCTGTATGCCGCCGCCGGCATCACCAATTTCACGGTTCTGGCCGGTGAAAAGGAATTGCGGTTGCAGGAAACCAACGGGCCATGGACCGATGAACTGGCCACCAATAAAGTATATCACGCGCCGGCATGGACCTACTACAGCGCGCTGGGACAAGTCTCGGAACTGCTGACGGCGGGACGGTCCGGCATGATTCTGGAAGGGTTCAAAACCAACGCCACCGGCTCAGTCTGGGTAAACCGTTATAACTCGGTGCGCAACTGGATTTGGGAAATCACCCGTACTGCGGACCTTTACGTCGCAGTGGGGGATCAAGCGACCATTATGACCAGTGCTGACGGGGTCAATTGGGATTTGGAGTTGCCGCCGAATACGGCCACCAATGCGGTGTTGCTCGGAGTCGGGGGAAATTCAAACCTGCTGGTGGCGGTGGGCAATCGGGGGACGCTGCTTTACAGCCCGGCCTCGTGGACAAACGTGATTACGGCGAATTACCATGGCAGCACCACGGTCCTTTCAACCAACCTGGTAAACACCATGGGCATCCAATGGTCGCACCTGACCAATGCTCCCACCACCAACGATTTGCATGCGGTCGCCGCGTCCACCAGCGGTTACTTGGTGGCGGGCGGAAACGGGTGCATCTTTTTCAGTGCCACCGGCACGCAATGGACGCCCGCCACCAATGGTTCCAAGGCGTTCCTCTCCGGGGCGACGTGGTTTCCAGGCGGCTTTGTCGTGGTCGGGGATCGCGGCACGATTTCAACCAGTGTTACCGGCACCAATTGGAACAACGTGACCACCGGCACCACGAATTGGATTTACCGGGTGCGATACTTGAACGGGCAATTGGTGGCAGTGGGACAAAACGGCACCATCTTAACCAGCCCCAACGCGTCCACCTGGACGCTGCGCACCACCGGCATCACCAATTGGTTAAACGATGTTGCGTTTGCGGGTGATACCTATTATGCGGTGGGCAATCAGGGCACCGTATTGGCCAGCAGCAACGCCATTAACTGGGTCAGTATCGGCACCCTCACCTATAAATCGTTGTTTGGTGCGGCCACCTTTGGCCAGCAATTGGTAGTGGCCGGAATTGAGGGGGCGATCCTGCGCAGCCCCATCCTGCCGGATACCACCCCGGTATCGCTGCCACAATTTGCGTTCTCCAGTTCCACCAACGGATTGACCCAAAAATTATTCTTGATCACCGGGCATACCGACCAACAGTTTAACCTGGAAAGCTCGACCAACCTGATGCAATGGGTCCCCGGACCAACGCTGGAAATCTACGAAAGCGACGGCACGCTCCTCTACCTGGAAACCAGCACCAACCAAGCCAGCGAATTCTTCCGCGCTCGAGCCATTCCCTGATCCTGTTTTTTGAATTAAGACTTGGCTTGGCGGGATTTAAGCGCTCTCAGATGCAACAAATCCCATTGATCCTGTTCCCGATAGGTTTCTTTGCTGGAAATAAGACAATCCAAACTCAGAAAAGGAACGGGAATGCCCTCGATAACAACCGTCTGAGCCGAAATTATCGCCTCGGGATAATTCACCTTCCATGCTTTGGTACTGACGTCCACCTCGATTTCATCAGCAATTTTCACCACAACGTTGTCGAGAATATCAGCCGGCGTAAGTTCAGCGGCCGCATGGTCTTCCAGGTGAGACAATGCAGAGATGACGCGCAGCGCGTTTTCTTCGGAAGCTTCAATCAGCACATCAACATCCTCAGTGGTTCGAACCAAACCATGTAGAATGCAGGCCTGGCCGCCGATGATCAAATAACGAGCTTGCGCCTGATTCAGCAAGGCACAGATCCGCAACAATGGATGGGGAGAGTTCATCCTACCAAAGTCGTGGGTTTGCCTGGCTGCGCCGCCATTTCTCGTAATCCTCGTAGGTTTTCGCTTTGAATACGAAGCCGCGTGGACGTGGATAGGGATTCAGCAACTCCATCTGCTGCTGCAACACATGACTTCGGCGCAAAGCCTCCGCCGGTGTGGCTATTCCACGCCGGCGGCCTACTACCTTCATCTCATTTGGGACCATTCGATCCGCTAACATGGTGTTACTCTTAGCAGCACATGGCACCCTTGGCAAACCGCAAAATATGCTTCCCACGGGGCTACAACGACTTGACCGTGATCCACGTGGTCGCGGTGGCCCCGGTTTGATCCCGCACTGTGATCTCATGCCGGCCTTCACTCAACCGCGCAGTCGTGCCAAGTTCATCCGTTTCGCACGGCAACGTTGAACTGTGCCAGCTAAGGCTCCCCTGCCCTTCCGCCTTTAACCGCAACCGATTTCCGCTGCCAGGCAAATCCGGGTCTAAGAAAATCACCGTCCCAGGCAACGGAGAAATCAGTCGCAAGGTTCCCGTCTCAGAACCACCTCCGTGTTCTGCTTTCGGCTTTCTGCTTTCTGCTTTCGGTCTTCCATCCCCCACCGCCCGATCCCCCAGCCAGTTTTCACCACCCGCCAACCATTCCCGGTATTCCACCGGCAGCCGAATGCGTCCGGCGGAATCATAATCCTCGGGCGTTTCCATCGGTGGCAGATGCCCGGCGATGAATTTTTCCAGCACGGCTTCCGGATGGTTGGCGGGAACCCGTTTGCCCGTTACACGATGCACATGGCCGGTGACCATCTCCGCCGGTAGCTCATACCATGTGGTGCCATGCTGTTCATGCAGATGCACCAAGATGGCGTGCAGGATCGGGGCCGCACCGGTGACGCCGCTGACGTGTTCCATGGGGGTGCCGTCGAAATTCCCCACCCACACTCCCACGGTAAATTCCGGGGTGTAACCAAACGCCCAGTTGTCGCGAAAATCGGAACTGGTGCCGGTTTTGCAGGCGACCGGAAACGGAAAGCGCAGGCTGGAATATAAGTCAAAGGCCATGGCGCGCGCAAAATTGTCGCTCAAAATATCCGCAATCAGCCAGGCGGCGTTGGCATCAAATACTCGGGAAGCACCCGCCCCCGGCTGATCAAAAAATGAATAGGGCTTATACGCACCCAACCGCGCGAGGCAGGCAAACGCGTTGGCAAGTTCCAAGAGCCGCGCCTCGGCGTTGCCAATGGTTAGACCCAAGCCGTAAAATTCGGGCGAGTTGGTCAAGGTGGTAAGTCCGCACCGACGCAACCGCTGCTGGAGCGGTACCGGGCCGCCCAATTCGTTAAGCACGCGCACCGCGGGGATGTTCAGGGAGTTCGCCAGTGCCAGACGATAACGGAGCGGGCCGAAGCATTGCCGATTATAATTAACCGGAGCGAACAGCCCAGTGGGGGTGGTAAATTCAGTGGGGATATCCGCCACCATGCTGGCCGGGGTTGCGCCGCGTTCCAACGCCAACAGGTACGTGAACGGTTTGAAGGTGCTGCCAGCGGATCGCGGTGCCCACGCGCCATTCACCTGCCCTTCCCGATCCGCAAAATAATCCTCCGATCCCACCAATGCCAGGACTTCGCCGGTGCGGTTGTCCAACACCACCGCTGCCCCATTCCGCGCCTGTTGCCGGTTCAATAGCTTTAGCCGGTCCTGCACCGTTTTTTCCACCAAACGGTTCAGGTCCAAGTCCAGGCTGGTACGCACGACCGTGCCGTGCCGAAGGCGGCCTTCCGGAACCTGTTGCAGCAGCAGGTCCACAAAATGCGGCGCTTGGAAAACGCGCCGGGGCGCTGCCAGCCGCAACGGTTCTCGGGCGGCGCGTGCCGAAGTCGTGGCGGTCAGCCAGCCTTCCGCTTCCATCCGGGTGAGAATCCATTGCTGCCGCTTGCGCGTGGCAGCGAAACGCAGGTACGGATTCAACCGCGTGGGTGCCTGTGGAATAGCTGCGAGCAAGGCGGACTCCGCCAGACTCAAATCCGCCGGCGGCTTGTTGAAATAATAGTGGGCGGCGGCAGCAATGCCGGTACGCCGGTTGCCGTAATCGAGACGGTTCAAATATTCGGCGAGGATTTGTTCCTTGGTCCAGACCTGTTCCAGCCGCAGGGCTTGCAGCGACTCAATGATTTTTGAGCGCACCGTGCGCGGGCGCGGTTGGGCCAGCTTGATCGTCTGCTGTGTGATCGTGGACGCGCCGGAAACCACGTGCCCGTTTTTGACCAGTCCCCACACGGCCCGCCCGAGCGCATAAACATCCACCCCGGAATGTTCCCAAAACCGTTTATCCTCCGCCGCCAACGTGGCCTCCACGAGCGATGGCGCGATGGCTCCCAGCGCCACCCGTTGACCCAACAGGCCATGCTCGCCAAATTGCTGGCGCAGCGTGACCCCATGGCGGTCCACCAATTCAACCTCGGGCGCCGCCGGTTGAAACAGCGCCGCCGGTAACGGCACCAACCGCAACGCAAATGAAAACCCACCGATGCCGGCCAGACAGATCAGGAGCATCCCCAAACCGAACTTCAACCATCGGCGCCGAAAACCAGGAGCGGCACTTGTAATGCGGGCTTGGCTCATGATGGGTCGCCCCAGTTAAATCCGAAATTCGAACCCCGAATACCGAAAGAATGCCGAAGCCCAAATACCGAAAGAATACCGAAAACCGAAGCCCGCATCTGGCGCTGTTGGGCGATACCTGCAACATCGGAACGTCCAGCTAGAGAGTCAAAACAACCGCATTCGGATTTCGAATTTCGGATTTCTTTCGGCTTTCGAATTTCGGGCTTCGGACTTATCATTTGCCTTCCTGTCCCAGCGCCTCAAATCCCACCACCGCATTCCCCTCAAACGCGCAACGCGCCAGCACCGGTGCGCGGCCTTTTTTGATCTGGCGATACGCCTCCGGCAACGCGCGTTTGGATACCGTGCAATCCCCCAAGCCGGCGGCGCGACACAGAAATACCAGCGCCTCGTGTTTCGACACGCGCGGCGTGCCGAGCAAACGGGTGGCACCGGCCGGCCAGGCGGGCGCGGGGCGCTGATCCAGCACCAGGTAACTTAAAGGCAGGCTGCTCAAATCAATGCCAACCAGGTTGGCAAACTTCGCCCAAGGACCACCCGTATAGACTTCCGGCGGCGGCGACGCAAAGTGATGACACCAATGGCGCGCGTTGGCCGGGTCCAATAATCCGCACGCGCCTGAATGCGTGCATGGGGCAACAATCTGAAATTGGGTTCGCAGCCGTTCCCGCACGCCCACCAGCGCCGCGCTGGCTTCGTAGGTGCCCGGCTCAATCCAGATCATCGCGGCAAACGACGAAGCAATTTGCAACAACCGGACAGCCTGCTCGGGTGCCAACTCATTCAGCACATGACTGACCAGCAGTGTTCCATGCGGGGAGGTGCCGCCCGTGCCCAAGGTCACTTCCAACCCCGGATACTTTTCCCGCGCCCGCCGGGCGGCATACTGCACCGCCAAAGGCGAGCGGTCATACAGGCATAATTCAGAGATGCCTTGCGTGCCGAAATGATCCAAAAACGCGCGTCCGGCAATGCCACTGCCGCAACCCCAATCCAGCACGCCACCGGGCGGCGGGGTCCAACCCAAACGCGGCAATTCCGCAAGCACATGATCCCACTTCCAGCCGATGCGTTGGGCAAACGTCTGGTCGTAGCTCGCCAGGTCCCGTTCATCCATCCAGTAATCCGCGGCCCCGGCGGTATGGTTTAAAAATGCGCTACGCAATCGCTCCAGCGCCTTCCAATCAATGGTGTCCAAATTCATGGCCAGATAAAATTAGATGAGTTACGAGCCACCAACCGGATCGGCAGCCATCAAGAGCGCATGACGCTTCTCCTTGGCTTGCCGGCCCAATTGCCGCGCCGCCTCATAAAACGCCGCAAAATCTCCCCGCTGCTGCCGGAAGACTCGCCGCAAACCGGGCACCAGCCGATGATACGTGTCGTCATTGGCCAGCTTCGCGTTATTAAACGGACTGTTCATCCAGCGATCAAAGGGACGCAGCGCCTCGGATTGAGCCCGCAGAACCTGGTAGCGCTCGCGGATGTGTCCAAGAATTTCCGCCTTGCGCTGCCGCAAACTCACCAACTCATCCGGCGTGGCCTGCCCCTTGACGGCCCGCAGGGGAGCGTCCTGCGCATACAACCCTTTCAACTCCTCCCGGGTTTGATGCAACAATTGGCGGCATTGTGTCTCCCGCTGGAGGGATTGTTCGTACTGCTCCAAAACCGGTTCCTGATGCGTAGCCTTAAGCCAGCACCGTACCCCCTCCTCCTCCACCACCGTGGCAAACGCCTCATCAAAATCGGTATCGCTGCCAATGAATAATTTCTGGTGTGCCAGCTCATGAAATAAGACAGCCGCCAAGTCGGGCTCCGCATAACCAATGAAGCTGCTGAGCAGCGGATCCTTGAACCAGCCCAGTGTCGAATATGCATCCACTCCGCCCACCTGCACATCGTAGCCGCGCCGCGCATAATTGGTGGCAAACCGCCGGGCGTTGTTCGCGTCAAAATACCCCTGGTACGTCAGCCTCCCCACCAGGGGATACCACCACGAATTCAGTTCCAGAGAAAATTCCGGTGCCACCTGCACATTCCAGATCACATGCTCGCCCGGCAGCGCCACATAACTCAAATAATGCCCATCCACCGGCAGTTTCAATTCCCGTCCGGCGAATTCACGCAGGCGCAATACGAGTTCAAACTTCTTTTTGAGTTGGGGGGTGGTCTCCGGGCTGTCCAGCAACCGTTGAAGCGGTTCCCGCCCGGACAGGATGCGCCACTGTCCACGAGCCGCCTGACCATAAAATGCCGCCGTGCGGCAGCCACTCAACACCGCCACCAGGCAAACCAGCGCCGTGCACAGCAACATCCTCGGCGTCGCCAGCGTGCTTTTATTCGCTGGCCGCCGGGCGGCTTGAATCACCGTGCGCACTTGCATAACCGTGATCACTGCTTCGTAACCGAAGTCCATTGCTCCCGGAAGCATTCCAGATTCGCGCGGCGGTTTGCGATAAAATTATGAATTGTTTGATCCCGCTATCAATAAAGAAACCTGCCTCACTACGCAGCCGCTTGATTTCTGTCCGCAACACCGGGATCTTCCCGTTAGGTTTACCGTGCTGCAATTCACCAAGAACCTCTGCTACCGATAGCCCGACATGCCGGGCGGCACTTCGCCCGCGTTTCTCATCAATCAGCAATACATCCCTTTGACAGCCAGAGCCAAGGCAATGGCAGACGCCTCACCGGCATCCGGTGCAAAGGGCAATTGCACCGGGATGATAACCAAGGGGAAGTTACCGGCACCTCACCGGGGTGTTTTCACCGGTCAACCTGCCGCCGATCCCAATTCCTTCTTAGCCGATCGCCTGCATCGCCGGACCTCCACTCAGGAGGTCCGTTGCGAAGTTGCGGGTCCCGCCTTGGGCTTCGGTTTCTTCGCTTTCTTGACTTCTTTTTTCTGACTTCGGTTTCCTTTGGCCATAATGAACTCCTGGTTAATGTTCAACTCACGCTATGCTGCTTAGACCGGGTTTACAACAGTAAACGCAGTTTATGTCAAAACGCAGTTTAATCATCGCACCCGTCTTTGTCGTGATCAACACCCCGCGTCATCCACCGACGCAATTATCTCGGCTAGGGGTCGCATAACTTTTGAAACAACGCAACGCAATTAAACCTGAATTAAAACAACCAAACTAACCAGTCATTTCTAACCGGTTATCTATTACGAAGGTTGATCCCTCTTTTGTTAATGCTATACTCTTTGCATGTCATGGCGCGTGCGTGGCGGTTTGTTGATGTTTCGCTTTCGGATGGGCGGATTGGAAGTGCTTTTGGCGCATCCCGGCACCCCGGTGGGCAGCGTCCAAACCTCGGACGAGTGGCTCATTCCAAAAGGTGGACAGAAAACGGGGGAGACCCTCTTGCAGGCGGCCCAACGGGAATATGAAGAAGAGTTGGGCATTCGCCCCAGCGGGCCATTTGTGGACTTGGGCACGGTGATACAGAGCAACGGCAAAGTCGTCCATGTTTGGGCATTTCAGGGTGATCGGAATGATCCGGAGCCAATCCGTAGCGGTTTGGTGAAAGCCGAGTGGCCGCCCGATTCCGGTCAATACCACAAATTCCCGGAGTTTGACGAAGCCCGCTTCTATTCGTTGCCAGAGGCGCAAAAACGGCTTCGCAAAAGCCATCGCCCACTGCTCGACCGTCTGCCCATGGCTTTGGGCATTTTCCCCAAAGAACCAACGGTTTGAACGATTACCGTTGGCTACATCACCATATTGCGGATGACATCCTGGGCCGGCAGTTTTCGACCCGCGTACATAAAGGTGCCTTCCACATATTTGGCCGCACCGGTTTGCATCAGGTTAAACGCCTGCACCAACTCATTATACCAATCTGGAAAGCGCTCTGTGAATTTGAGTTCCAAAATCACCACATCCTCCGGACGGTCTCCGGAGCCGGTGCATACAAAGGGATTCTCCGAGTGCGTCGTCAGCAGCCCGTCAAACCGCGTTGCAACCCGCACATGGCGGTCAAAGGTCACCCGAAACTCGTTATTGTGCGCGCTCACATAAGCCTCGCGATCATAGGCCACATGCAGCTTGGGCACCGCCCCCAGACTGAACTGCAGCCGGAAAAACTCCTGGATAGCCGCCTGCTCCGAGACGTCGTCCGGCATAAACATTTCGGCTGGCGCCGGCAATTGCCCGGACACCACTTTGGTCGCCGCCTGGCGCCGGATGCCACAACGTTGTTTGAGGATCACATCCTTCATGCGCCGTTTGATTTCCCAGAAAATCGGCGTCTTATTATTCTCGTTATAGTATCGGATCCGGAGCTTGAACCGGTTTTTGTCGCCGTTAATTGTGCGCCAGTAAATCCTCCAATCGTTGGTATCCAAGTAGAGGCTGTGCACCGGATAGGAATAGTGGGGCGGCCCGCCGCCAAATTCGTCCAGTTCCAAGTGTTGCCGCACAAATTCCCGCACCTGTACCGCCAAGGCATTCGGAATGAGGTATTTCAACTCGTACCGCGAAGCCCTTAATGTGTGGTCTTGAGCCATGATTCAAACTGTTAGGAATTTGCTTTTTGCCACATTTGATGCTTTCACTTGTCGCGTTGCGCTAAAGGAGCATTGGTTTTGGCTCGCCTGCGTTTTCTTTCACGTGTTGTACTCATATTCAGAGCCTAACCCTCGCACGGAAGCGAATCAAGCGCATAAAGCAGGCTGGCTGCAACACCGGGTTAAAATGCCGCAACTCCGTTGGCGTTGAGGGCCGACGCGCTTTTTCCCAGGGCAGAATCACTGCCTTATCGTCCCCGCTGATTCAACCGCTGGGCTGGAGGACGAAACACCTTTGGGGTTTAACTTTAGCGGCCGAACAACGCAGCGACCGGACGATGTTATGCTTTAACCCGAAAACCGAAGTTGCTCGCGGCGGTCTTGCTTCAGCGGATTGGGGCCATAGATTGTTTTTGCCATCGCTCTCCCTGCCGCCGGGCTGTCCGCGATGCGGTTATTTATTCTTGGTACTCACGGCAAATCAAAAAGCCGTTTTAATCCCTGGTCCACATCCGCCATGTCACCAGGAAAGGCGCTTAATCTCCGTAGAATTTTGGCGTTATCCACCCCGATCAGACCAATCAGGTTCACTACGCAGTCTTGCTTCAACCAAGCGGGCTTTGGAAATGCTACCTCACACTCTCCATCCCGAATTTCGGTCGTTAATGGAGCAATGACCGTCATGTTACGCTGGGAATCAGCCTTGCTGATGGACACTACCAGAGCGGGTCGGACCTTGGCTAAATAGCCCAAGTCGGCTAGCACAACGTCGCCACGTTTAAAGTTTGTCATAATCAACTTCAGGCGCAGGTCCAAGCTTAACCCAAGTATCAGCACCCGCCTCGCTGGTGTCAGGCACGGCTGGTAATGCCTCAATCCCGTATCCGATAATTTCGCGGAAAAGCTCGGAAACCTTTTTCCCGCGCCTGTTCGCCTCACTTTGGACACGTCCATACAGGTCAACTGTTAGCCGCAAAGGGTATGTCACCGTCTTCATGCATACAATATGAATGCATTTACCCTGCTTCGCAAGCCCAACTATTAAATTGGTTTTCTTTTAGCTGACAGATTCGCCAGGAGCGAGGTATTGTTATCTCATGATAGCGGAAGAAGTTAAAGCTCTGCCGATTGACCGAAAGCTTCAGATCATGGAGGTTATCTGGAAGGATTCCCGAGACCGCTTTGACCGGTTGGACGTACCCCAGCAGCAAAAAGATCTTTTGGATCACCGTCGCGCACGGGTGCGAGAGGGCGTGGCACAACTCTTGGACTGGGATTCGGTAAAAGGAACCATCGGCAGGCCATGAATCGGGTGCGGATTTCAGAAGACGCACTTCAGGATCAAGTCATGGCATGGTCTGATTCTCATCATGTATTTTATTGGCTCGCTCCCAACGGCTGATTTCGCAGCCACCCGTGCCGGTGGGCATGGAAACTCCAGATTTGCGCGGCATGCCGAAATTGAAATTGGATTTTATAATGGTACCCTTCCATGGATCCGTTGTTCCAAATTCGACACTGTTTTTATAACATTTTCAAACGGTGGCGGCTCCGCCAGAAACATTGGTCGCATTGCGCGATAGTCCCGTTCGAGTTCAGCCAGTCGAAAATCTGGCGGCGCAAGGCGGAAGGTTCCGGGCTTGGCGAGTTCGTAATGCGCCCAACTTGCTGCAAAGAACCGGTTCTTCCAATCCGCTACCCGTTGCCGCAAGTCCGTGTTAGCCAACGCAGTTTCGACCACCGCATGACGAGCCAACGCAGCCATATCGGAATAGTGGCGCGAAAAGCGATCGCGCATCGGCTTTGCCTGCTCACGATGATATTCCGCATGCAGAATGGTGGCCTTTTCCCAGAAAGTCCGCTCCAGTTCCAACGCCACGAGTTCGCACCGGAAATCCACAAACAACTTCGGAAATTCCTCCGCCACCCACGACCTCACCGTGTGTGTTCCCACCGGTCGTTGGTCGGTCAGCGAGCCGAACTCCAGCTTCACGGAGCGGCCCAGATACTCGAAGCCCGTAGGTTCGTTGGAAGGATAGTGGAACAGCACCACCGGCGAATGGGTCGCATCATCCACGCGAAACTCCATCCAGGTTTTTCCATCCAGACGGCCCCCGAACGATTCACAAGCAATCCGTTCCAACTCCGGCACAAACCGCTCACGTACACGCCCAATGCAGGCATCCTCCAGTTCTTTCATGCGCGCCGTGCGCTGATTCCGGCTGTCGGCCTGTTCCACCGCTTCCTCGCTGATGCCCAGGAACGCGGGGTTCACGGATAAATCAATGTCCTCGGAAAACCGCTCAATCACACCGAAGACTTTCGATAATGAAGTGCCGCCTTTAAAGACGAGTTGCCCGCCAAACTCCGGATGCGCGAACAACACCGCCAACATCCATGAAACCCAGAAATCTTTCTCAACCATGACGGGCAGCAAGCCGCGTCGCGCCGCCGTTTCCCGGATAATCAGGGCTTGCTCCGACGCCGGGCGTTTGAAGAACTCCAGTTTCACAAATCAAGTTCCGGCTAATTTGCGAAAGAGCGGATGCATCCACGCGGGAGCCAGCGGAATATCCCGCAACAACTGCTGCCGTTCCTTGGCGGGCAACGTGCGTTTCAAATGTTCCACGCGTGCTGGAGTGATGTGCTCCTTGCCGAGATGACGCAATGCCTGGATCAGTAACCCGCTCAATTTTCCGGAGGCCGCCATATTTTTCATCGTGGTATGGCGCAACTGGATTTCCTGCCGCCCAAACTTCACCGTGCGCGACGTCCCATCCGTCAGGAAAACCACTTTGGCTGGCACTTGCTCGGATAAACCCAGCAAGTTGGTTGCGTAAGCACCGGCCGGTTGCAGCCGAATCCGGTCCTTTCCCGCCAGTGCTTTGGCCACTTTCTCAATATCCGGCGCAAGCATTCCCAGTTCCGAATGCGTTCGTGGATACTCATAAAGCCCGCGCGCCAGTCGGCGGATCGTCCCCTTGAGCGCCAGACGCGACAATGCCTTATCCACGGCTGCCCGCCCGCCGAGGTCCAGGAAGTCATTCGGGGTGAAAGCCGACCCCCTACCACTTCCGTAAATACGGCTTTTTAACTTGGCATCAATGGTTTGCATTCAATAATTTCTCCACATTTTGTCCGAAATACTACCCACTATTTCGGACTAACTAGACGCAGAATCAAGCCTGAAATTCGTATATTTTATGCCACCCGTGCCAGTGAATATCGGAATACCTGATTTGCGCGTAATGGAGAAACTAAAAGCATCCGCAACGGGGCCGACGCGCTTTTTCCCAGGGTAGAATCACCGCCCTGTCACCCGCGCTGATTCAACCGCTGGGCTGGAGGACGAAACACCTTTGGTGTTTAACTTTAGCGACCGGACGGTTCGATTTGAGCCTCGTCACCTCGGCGCCTACCTGGTTTTGGGAGGGCGGGCGACGGCATCCCAATCCAGTGTCAAAATGCCGCTGGAATTGAACCGCAAGGGAACCGCGGTAATGACTTGGGGGAGTTACTGGCACCCCACCGGGGTGTTTTCACCGGTCAACCGGATGCGACACCGCCGCATCGGCCAACAGCAACAAGGTAACATAGATTAAACAAAATACAATATAAAAGTGAGAAATAATGGATACATTTGGGACGCAAACTGAGTCATCCAGAGGAAATTTCACGAAAATCGTAAAAATATTTTTCCGTAAGCCTGGCTAAAGATGAAAACGAACGATACTTGGTTTGACTCCGCCGCAGGCGGCGACCAACCCGCGCAAGGTGTATGTCAGGAAACTGACGGGAGCGTAGCAGGTGGTGGCGTAACTTGGAACTCGCGCGATATGTTGCTAAGAGCGATTAACCCCAAATGCTCAACTCTGGTAGCAATCAGGCAGGTCTCTCGCCAGCCCCACACAAGCCCTGTGACTTGAGCGGCGGCGGGCGACCAAGGCAAACCAGCGCGTTCGCATTCAAAGTATCGAGTGTTCCAAACTAAGGAGCCGCTCAACCCTGGAGGGTTTGGCTGAGTTTGTTCGTCGGGTTCGTCCATCTGAGCCTGGTCCGGGCGGTACGGTACGGCGAAATGATACTGGGGGTCCGTGCCGTGAGGCGGCAGATCGGTCTCTTGAGTCAGATATGGCGTGGCATAGTTCATCAAATGGCCAAAAGTGAAACGCGATCGTTGCTGCGTGTACCCAACCGTAAAGAGTAATTCTCGCCGCACGGGGTTGTGTGTCGTGGCTAGACGAGAATATGGAATGGGGATTGCTTGGTGCGTGCAGGTGTTCCAGATGCCATCCGGTATGGGTGCTATCGCAACGTCGATGGGATAAGGCTCGTAGGGCATAACTGTAAGGAGCCTGAAAACATCATGCGAACCGTGAAATTGATGGGCTATGGGGTTGGTTTGACGCGCTCGTCCAACGTGTTCGTTGGTTAATAAATATCTTGTATTTTGGATTTCGATATAGCTCCCAGTTCCTTCTAAGCGACCGTAATCATGTTCGATGATTCTGGAGACCGGGGTAACGTAAGGGCTTATGGTGGGGGTCATGGCTCGCTTCACGGAGAAGCAAATATTATTCCAAGCCTCGCGATCTAGTTCGGACATAGGCATGTGATGAGACAAACAGGCCAGAACGGCCCCCCTTATTTCTCAGGAGGCATGGAGTACTTCAGCCCGAGCCGGGTAGCTTCGTTCATCGAACACGCCAAAAGATCAGCATTCGTTGCTGGCTCCTTGCTTCCAGATTTGGCGTTGTCGGCACGCAACTGTCGGGCGTTTACAACGGCTGTCACTAACTTCTCCAGGAGTGCTGCGGTGGGCACATCGTTCTTTTGATACTCCGGGTAGTATTTTTTCAGTACCTTTTCCACTGAGGCATAGTCGGAGAAGGCCGCAGACGTATAGGTCTCATGCAGCAAGAACCAAAACTCGATGCATGGCCATGAAAGCGCGACCTTGATTTTGTTGTCACGAGCCATGACCAACGCTTCTGCAAGATGCGGCCGATTCTGATGCGACTCCGAATCAAAAACACACCACACTTCATCAAAGGGGACGCTTCTCCCTTGTCGCACTTCGCAAGCGCGTTCTTTCCTCAAACGCTTTGCGGATTCCACCACCGATTTTGCGTCCGTACCCTTTGCCACTGTCACGATGATCGCAGCGCCCAGTTTGAGCCGGTTCTTGAGAGCATTAAAGTATTGTGGCTCGGTTTCTTTCCCTTCCGACACAATCAGGATGGTCTTGCCGCTCGCCGTCGCATGCTGCGGCACCCCGCGAAAGTAGCTCCGGGCTCCTCGGTTGAAATGCTTCGCTTTCATTTGGATGGACAGAGCCCTTCGGGAATGTACGGCACCCCCCCGTATCGCCCAGTCAGATACCCTTTTTCCAACGACTCGGTATTCCGCGGCTTGTAGTCGGTGAGTGGATACAGGAAAGTGTCCCCGGTCGGTTTCTTTTCGGTAAACCAAATTTGGTCGCGTCGCAGAATCTTTGAGCCCAGCAGTGTTGAGTTGTGGGTCGTAAAAATCACCTGCGCCCCCTTGCGGTTGTGCTTCGCGCAAAACAGCAATTTGAGAAACTCAGCTACCAGGTTCGGGTGCAAGCTGCTTTCCAATTCATCGATGCAGACAATTTGGCCTTTTTCCAGCATTTCTAGCCAGGGGCCAACGAGCGCGAAGAATCTCTGCGTGCCCGCCGATTCCGAATCAAAGTCAATCGCCACAGGATCCATGCCGTCCGCCTGGTGCTGGAGTTTGATTTCGGTCTCCGTTATTTCTCTAAGGTCGCCTTTCTCCTCCATTTTCTTGAGCATGGCCGGCGGCAAATGGGCCTTAAGGTCCTCAACGGGAATTTGATGTTCTTCCACTGTGGCCCCAACCAAGCCAAAATCCGCCCGCTGCAGCAAAGCGACCGCTTGCTCGAATATCTTCGGCTCCTTCTTGGCGAGGCTGGACGTATGACCTGGTGTCAGGACTGCGTTAACGCCCAAGTGGAGGAAATGCATGGTTTTCTTAAACCACTGATATATCGTGTCTAGTTGCTTGTGGTTCCACTGTGCTCCCGTGGACACGAACAACGCGTTGTCCCGGGTTTTGTCCTTTAACGCTTGGTCATACCGAAAATTCGCCGTAGGCGAACTCCATGAATACTTCTTTTTGTGTGCATCCCATCGCCGCTCGAACCACTTTTGTGCATGCCCTTTCGGGTACGCCACCAGGATTTCGTGGGTCACTCGTTCCCGCGTAACGGAAAATCCATACTGGTACCGGGTTCCCTCAATGATCGCCGTGATTTCAAACCGTGACGGCTCATTTGCCGCTCCTGGCGCCAACAGAAAAGGCTGTGCCTTGATCGCGTCTCCCGGTTGAAGTTTGATGGCCGAGTTCTCCACGAAGTAATCCATAAATTGCAGCGCATCCAGCACATTGCTTTTCCCTGAAGCATTCGCGCCGTAAAGCGCAGCCCCCTTCAGCAGGTTGACTCCTCTGAACCCTGAGACGCTTTCCAAATCAATGAGGTGCCCGGGCAGGGACTTGTCGTGGTTGTTCGCAACCATGCTCAAACGTTGCTCAGCACGAAACGACCGATGATTCTCGAATACAAACTCAATAAGCATGGTTAAAGTATTGCCAAAATAAAGCGCAATGTCAACTTTATTTCCATTTTCTTGCAAATAAATGTGTTTTATGAGTTTTTTTTGCATCAAAATAGCGCTTTGTAACACCATATACTTCTAATATTAAAGAACTTGCAGCATTTCTCCCCTCGCAGCGCGTACCCTACAGAATGTTAAACGCGGCCGTACACCTCTCGCTGAGCAACGTCAAGGCTCGGTTCACGCTGAAGCCGCGAGTCTTCGAGCTAACTGTGTGTGACGTTGAGACACGGCGGTCGCGCTTCAGGTCACTCTCCGGGCGGGCGTTGACGCGGGGAAGGTGTGCTGTCACCGGAAGTGGGATTGCCCGAGCCTTGACGGCCCGGTCCGCCGGGACGCCGACCACCGCCCTGGCCTGACATGCCCGGACTACCCGGACCGCCTTGACCATTTCGGCCGCCCATTACCGCTCGATCTGAGTCATTGTCATAGGTTGCTCCTTCTCGATTCAAAAGGAGGCATCATGAAAAACAGGAAATGCTATGGTCTGACCCCGGCGACTGGAATTGAACCGCAAGGGAACCGGGGTAATGTCCCGCTTGCCGTCGGGAGGCGGCCAAGGCTTGGGAGGAGGAGGCGGTGGTGGCGGTGGCGGTTCCGGTTTGACCGGGGGAGCAGGCGCTGGCTCCTTGGCCGCTTCCGGCCCGTAGGCGCGCAGGAAATCCGCTTCAAATTGCTGCCGGGCCTTTTTATCCGCGAGCAGCTGCTCGTACATCTTGAGGGGATGCGGATAAGGGTTTTTCTCCACCTGCTTGCAACAAGCATTGATCAGCGCGGCCACCTGCCACAGAGAGGGGCCGGTATAAGGCAAGACCCCGCGCACCACACCACGGACGACACGGCGAACCACGGATCGTCGGGCGCTACGCCAGGCCGGGTGAACGACACGGCGTAAAGGGCGGCGACCCAGCCGACGGCAGCGCTGCGGCAGACGCATAAACTTGACCATAAGTTTACTTTTTCTTTACCGAAATCGGTAAAATTCAGCGGTCAACTCCGCCAATCGACCACGTTTTCAAAGTACTCGTCGTTGGGAATATTGCGGGTCGGCAGGGTGAAGCACAGGTTGCCAGACTCCCGGGCGGCCTCGGTGCGCAATCCGGCGGCCAGGGTGATGAGGCGGGCGGTGGGCACGTCCTCCAGCTTGCGGGTGGCCAGCTCGGCCTCAACACGCCGGAGGGTGGCGCCCAGTTGCTCCCACCGCTGGGTGCGGGAGGCCAGGTGCTTATCAGCGAGGGCTTCCAGCTCGACCGTCCGGAGGTTCTGGATTTCGAACTGAAACTTGCGACCCCATTCCACCAGCAACGGTGTTAATTTTTGCAACTGTTTTCGGTGATTTTTTTATCCGTGG